>NZ_JAQMTI010000197.1:0-51199 GCF_028329225.1 Sphaerospermopsis kisseleviana CS-549
GCTACGCTGCACCGAGCGCCTAAAGACTAAACCATTGACATAGCAATATCTGGACGTTTTAGTTGTCCTATTAAATAATTAGAAAGCAAATTATGCTTAATTTGATAAATAGTTTGACCTGTGTTGTAAGCTAAGTTTTTTTGCCTAAGTCCCGAGATAACAAATATAGAGACGTTTAATGAAACGTCTCTATAATCATGATAAAAATGTTAAATAAATATTAAACTTTGACTTGCTCTTTTGAAGTTTGCAAAATTCTTTTAAGAGAATTTTCTTTGACTATCATGGCAGCGTGATTAATATCTAACCATATCCTTTCTCTTTGAGATGCTTCTGGCCAGTCTTCTAATACTTGATCTACTGGCAACCAAAATAAATGAACCCGGTAAATATTACCACGTTTACTATATTTATAAGCACCGATTTTTTCAGTATTTACCCGACCAATAACCCCTGCTTCTTCCCAAGCTTCTTTAGCTGCTGAATCAGGTGGAGTCATCCCTTTGCAAACTCCTCCTTTGGGAATTACCCAACTTTGCCGTTTACGACTGGTGATTAATAAAACTTCTACTTTTCCATCTCGGACCCGATATGGAATCACTCCTGATTGTTTACAAATTTTATTGGTTTTTCTGCTCATAGAAGTACATTCCTGATACATTAACTTCTAGATTGTAATTACTGCCATATCTACAAGGCGATCGCTATGGTCATGTTGACAATTTTTACTATATGTCTTTGGTTACATCTTTCACGCTGTTAATTGGTTATTCCGTATAATTTTTCACCAAGTTTGACTATTGCTCCTTTGTGATGGTATTTCATATCCAATTAACAGGATAATTATATTGTCATGAAAGCAAAGCCTTGAACGTATTACTCGATTATATTAATTAAAACCAACTGCGGAGGAAAGCCATATTGGCAATAAAATAGTGTAATTATAGTGTCAGTTATGCAAACTCAACTGCCAACATTTTGGTTAATTGAACCAGAAAAACCGCCATTAAAGCAGATTATCGCTGGGGGTGTGATTTTGCCAGATGGACAAATTGCGATCGCTCGCTGTTGTACATTTACAAACTGGTATTTATGTTTTTTAACCTGCTGCTGATGGAAACCGACAGCTGAATACTTACGTTAATTTAACACATCTCATTGAAGATTGGTATATAATATAAATCAGTTTTTTTAAACATAACTAACAACATAAAAACTTTCATGGCAGATTTAATATTAGTTCCGGGTGCAACTGGTGGTGTAGGACAACTTGTAGTTAGCAAACTTTTAGAAAAAGGTTTGTCAGTTCGGATTCTCACACGGGATGCAAACAAAGCTGCAAAAATGTTTAATGACAAAGTAGAAATTTTTGTTGGTGATATCCGCGAACCCAATACCCTCTCACCAGCAATGTTAAATATCACTTCTATTATCTGTTGTACGGGAACTACTGCTTTTCCTTCTGCTAGATGGGAGTTTGATTCATCTGTGAATCCCATTGATTTTGGTTTAGCTTTGTTTGATACTCAACCACTTGAAAATAAAGCTAAAAATACACCTTTAAAAGTTGATTCCCAAGCTGTAAAAAATTTAGTTGCAGCAGCACCGAAAATTTTAAATAGATTAGTGTTTGTTTCTTCCTGTGGTATTCTCAGAAAAAATCAGTTTCCTTTTAATATTCTCAATAAATTTGGTGTGCTGGATGCGAAAAAGGAAGGTGAAGACGCTATCATTAATTCAGGTATTCCCTATACAATTATCCGCCCTGGTAGGTTAATTGATGGACCTTATACTTCTTATGATTTGAATACTTTACTCAAGGCAAAGACAGAAGGTAAATTAAATATAGTCTTGGGTAAAGGTGATCAACTTTCTGGTGATGCTAGTCGCATTGATGTGGCTGCTGCTTGTGTGGAAAGTTTGTTTTATCCCAGTGCTGCTAATCAGGTTTTTGAGTTAGTTAATCAAGGAACAAGACCAAATGTAATTGACTGGGAAAAGCTTTTTTATCAATTGACAATTGACAATTGACAATTGACAATTGATAATTGATAATTGTTTCATTCAAGGCTTCCGCCGTGAGCGTCAGCCGATAGCGTAGCGTGGCGTTAGCCATACGGTTTAAAACCTCCCCTTTCAAGGGGAACAAAACAAAAAAAAATCCGCTTTGTCATTGTCAATTTTTAATTGTTAATTGTCCATTATTGAAATATCCCCAAATCCTTGATTTTTCCTGAGACTTTGAGGATATATGGATTCCAATACTGCTCGGTTAAGGATTTTCGTAGGTTGGGTTGAACAAAGTGAAACCCAAAGAACCCTTGTAAATGTTGGGTTTCGTTCCTTAACCCAACCTACATAATTTATTTTTTTGAGCTTAACCGACAAGTATTGATATGGATTCTAGTTTTCAACGAATTTCAAAGAATCTAATCTTCCTAAAACCGCCATATCTTCAGCATCCAATTCTACAGGTATACCACTCCTAATTAGTTCTGAAAAGTCTTCATTAGGAACCATAATTGTTAGTATGTAAAGACGATTTTTACCTGTATTTCTAATCAAATGAGTGCCATTTGGTGGAACTAATAAACTATCTCCGGCCTTGATAGGTACTTTTTTGCCATCACAAATTGCAACTCCTTCTCCTTTGAGAATAAAAAACATTTCCACTGCCCATTGATGGCGATTTGGTGGAGTTTGTCCCCCAATATCAAAGATTTCCACACAACAAGTTAAGGAAGTATTTGCAGTTGTGGAATCAAAGATAATTGCTAACCGATTAGTGTCACGGGGATTGATACGGTATGCTTGATAATCTTGGGGAGATTTGATAACTGGAATTACACAACTTGTAGTAACCATATATTTGGTAATTGGTGATTGGTGATTGGTGACTGGTGATTGGTGATTGGTGACTGGTGATTGGGTATTAATCAATCCAAAATCCAAAATCTAAAATCCAAAATCTAAAATCCAAAATCTAAAATCCAAAATCTAAAATCTAAAATCTAAAATTATGCTGACTACTGACTCCTGCTATAATTGCCGAAGAATCAGTAACAAAACCAAAGCATTGTTTAACGTTGTACAAAGTTGCTAACCAACAATATTCTGGTGAAGTTGTGGCTGTACAATCTTGGACTAAAATGCAGTCGTATCCTAAAAAATTAGCATCACATAAAGTTGTGAGAACACATTGATCAGCATTGACACCCGCAAATAATATTGTCGTTATTCCTAAGTTTCTGAGAATACTATCTAAGGATGTATCCCAAAACCCACTCATGCGATATTTATCAATGCAAATATCTGTCTCAAGTTGTTCTAATTCCTCTACTACCGCCGCTGCCCAGCTATCTTTCATCAGCACCTTTGCACCGTTTTTAGGTAGGCTATCACCTAATCCTACACCTTCACCGGTGGGATTATAAACATGAAGCAAACCTGCACTAATATTGAGTAAGTCTGGTCTATTACCCCAATTTAACCAAATTATTGGCACATTAACAGCCCGCAATTGTGGTAATAAGTTTTGTAAAGGTACTATGGGTTGACGTGCGGGGGTGACATCCACACCAATATGCGCTAACCAGCCATCAGGATGACAAAAGTCGTTTTGCATATCAATAATGATAATGGCGGTTTTTGCCAAGTCGATACGCACAGTTTTGGTTTCTGTTGTTAAAATAACGGGTTGTGGGGTTTTTTGCGGACGAGTAATATCTGCAAAGCTTTCATTGACTTCCCAAGCGTTGGGGTAAAATCCTAGTGTTCGTAAGGGTAGATTCATAATTGTTGGCACCCAAGATCATTGATTCTTTTGTAACTTGAAATAATCATAATTGTGCAATTGCTTAATCAACGTTAAAAAAGGTGAAAATCATGAACTTTACTATTAAAAAAGCTTTAATTGCTGTTACAGATGGTTACACAACTTTAGATGTTCAGGTTGTTAATGGTATCATCGCTGCTATTGGTGAAGATTTGGATGTGATTGGTACTGCAATTGACGGTGAAAATAAACTGCTGCTACCTGGTTTTTTCAACGCCCACACCCATTCTTCGGAAAAGTGGCAACGGGGAATAATTCCACCTTTACCTTTAGAATTATGGTTGGCGTATTTGTATGATTTTTCTCTTCTGGATATTGAACAAGTTTATCTCAGCGCCTTGGGTACGGCTGCGGAAACTTTGCTGTCTGGGGGAACAAGTGTTGTAGATCATTTGGTGTTAATTCCTGGTAAAGAGTTAGAAACTATTTCTACTGCTGTTCGCGCTTATCAAGAAATAGGAATTAGGGCTTTTATTGCTCCTTTAATTCAAGATGAATCTTTAACTGCGGGGATGCCAGAAGGTAAATTTTTAGAAAATCATCAACCTTATTTTCGTTCTCCTGCGGAAACATTAGCAATTATAGAAGAAGCTGTTATTAAGTTTCATCGTCCAGAGGAAGGTATAACTATTTTAGTTGCACCGACGGGAATTCAATTATGTACTGATGCTTTATTTACGGGTTGTATTGAGTTGAGCGATCGCTACAATCTTTGTCGTCATTCGCACTTATTGGAAACTAAAGCCCAGGAAAAGTTAGCATTAGAAAAATATGGTTGTAGTGCGGTTGAACATTTAAATCATATTGGATTTTTGCATGAAAAAACCAGTTTAGCTCATTGCGTTTGGTTAACTGATGCTGATATTCAAATTTTGGCAGAAACCAAATCTACTATTGTTCATAACCCGTTAAGTAACCTGCGTTTAGGTAGCGGTATTGCACCGATTTTAAAATATATTCAAGCAGGGGTAAATGTAACTTTTGGTTGTGATGGTGCTTCTAGTAATGACTCTCAAGATTTGTTAGAAGCGATTAAAATAGGTTCTATTTTACATAACGTGACTGATTTTGATTATAAATCCTGGATTACACCACGTCAAGCGGTAGAAATGGCTGCTTTAGGTGGTGCAAAAGGATTAGGGATTGATGAAAAATTGGGGTCTTTAAATGTGGGTAAAAAAGCAGATTTGGTACTTTATGATTTAACCAGTTTATCTTTGCTTCCTCGTACAGATCCCATTGGTTTATTAGTATTAGGTCGTCCTGTGAATGTTGTTAATAGTGCTTGGGTAAATGGTAAACAAATTATTGATAATGGGAAATTTACAACTATTAATGTTGATGAATTGCGAAAAGAATTATTTAACCGTAGTCAGTGGGTAAGTCGGGGAAAATCACCAACTTTAGAACAAATTGAGGTTCATTATCGTCGAGTGATGGGCTTATCAATTGACAATTGATAATTGATAATTGATAATTGTTTCATTTTTTTAAATCCTCTTCCTTTCAGGGAGAGGTAATTATCAATTGTTCATGATTGAAATATTTTTTTTGTAAGTATGTCAACCTTAAAAAACCTCATATCCAGATCCCCTACTTCTTTAAGAAGTAGAGGATTTATACACCTTCCTGTTTTACGTTTAATAATATAAAACAATGCGGCTTTTGGGAAATAAATCAACCAACAACCTGACATTTTTTAAAACGAAAAAACTAAACAAGGCGTTGTAAAATTAAATGATTACGCTCAGTTAATATTGCTTTCCAGTTCGGTTCAACGACAATTGTGCTAATTTTTTCCACAATTATTGCAGCACCATTTATATGATCTCCTGGTTGTAAATGTTCCCGAAGATAAACTGGTGTATCATGCCATTTTTGTTCAGTAAACATTTGGACTATTTCTACAGGTTGGGGTGTTTTCTGTTGTGGGCGTTGACGAATAATTACAGGTTCTTCAGGCGTATCCATTTTTTGGATGACTTCTACAGAAATGGATTCAACAATTAAGGGTTTTTCTGTTTGAATGAAACCATACCTTGATTTATGTTCTTTTTCAAAATTATTTTGCATGAATGCCACATCTAAGGTAAAATCTACTGTGATAATTGAATTATTACCCTCATATTTTAAATTAACTTTTTTAACTACTACTTCTTCTAGTTTCGTTTCTTGTTGTTTGTTTAACTCCCTTCTGGATTGGTCTTCTAAAGATGCCATTAATTGCTGTAAGTGGGGAATTAATGATTGATTTAAAGGGTGTTCTACTCCTGTTAATTTGGTAACTCTCACATCAGCTAAACCCATACCATAAGCAGAAAGTACCCCAGCAAAAGGGTGTAAAAATATCTGTTTCATTCCTAAAGTATCAGCAATTAAACAAGCAACTTGTCCACCTGCACCCCCAAAACAACAAAGTACATATTGAGTGACATCATAACCACGTTGGAGGCTGATTTTTTTAATAGCATTGGCCATATTTTCGACAGCAATAGAAATAAAACCCGATGCTACTTGTGCGGGAGTTCGATAATTTCCAGTGAGAGATGCAATATCTTCAGCTAATTGTGTAAACTTCTGAATTACTATTTCTTTATCTAGGGGTAATTTCCCTTCACTACCAAAAACTGCGGGGAAATATTGAGGTTGAATTTTCCCTAACATGACGTTAGCATCTGTGACTGTTAATGGTCCTCCACGTCGATAGGAAGCGGGTCCAGGATTTGATCCAGCAGATTCTGGTCCGACACGATAACTAGAACCGTCAAAAAATAAAATTGAACCACCACCCGCAGCAATAGTATTAATTGCTAATACGGGAACTCGCATCCGCGCACCGGCAATTTCTAAATCTAGTTGTCTTTCATATTCTCCTTTAAAGTGAGCAACATCTGTACTTGTTCCTCCCATATCAAAGGTAATTACTAAATCAAATCCTGCTCTTTTGCTAGTTTGAACTGCACCAACAATACCACCAGCAGGACCACTTAAAATACTATCTTTACCTTGAAATTGTTCTGCATCGGTTAACCCTCCATCAGATTTCATAAACATTAATCTGACATTGGGTAAATGACTAGCTACTTGGTTAACATAGCGACGGAGGATAGGAGTTAAATAAGCATCAACAACAGTTGTATCTCCTCTACTCACAAGTTTCATTAAGGGACTGACTTGATGGGATACTGAAATTTGTGTAAAGCCTATTTCTTCGGCAATTTGGGCTATTTGTTGTTCATGTTGGGGATAGCGATCGCTGTGCATCAAAACAATGGCACAACTTCTAATTCCTGTGTTGTAAACTTTTTGTAAATCCTGTTTAACTTGTGCTATATTGACTGGTATTAATTCATTACCTTGGGCATCATATCTTTCATCTACCTCAATTACCTTTTCATACAGCATAGTGGGTAAAATAATCTGACGAGCAAAGATATTTGGGCGGTTTTGGTAGCCAATTCTTAACGCATCTTTAAAACCTTTGGTAATGAGCAAAACAACCCTATCACCATGTCTTTCTAACAGCGCATTGGTAGCTACTGTTGTTCCCATTTTGACAACTTCTATATTTTGATAGGGAATCTGTTCATTACCGGATATGCCGATAATATCCCGAACTCCTTGAATAACTGCATCTGCATATTGTTCAGGATTTTCTGATAATAATTTATAGACTATTATCCATTGCTGATTAGGCAAAGGAACAATTAAAAAACGTTCTGGACAATTTACAAGTCGATCTATTATTGTTTGATTATTTGTGACAGCGACAATATCTGTAAATGTGCCACCCCGATCAGCAAAAATTTTCAACATTACCAAAATTCCTCAATAATATATAATATATATAGCAATACCTATGCCAATTTTCCAAAGATAGGTCTGAAACCCAATAAAATTGTTATGATATCAATAGGGTTTCAGAGTTTTGGCGAAGGTATTGATATAGCAAATTCGTTTTTATTTCTGAAGAGATTGGTGTGGGCGGGAAATTTTAGATGTTAGATTTTAGGGTTCTTGCGTAGATTTTATGGAGAGAAAGTAAATTAACAGAAATTAATAGTTAACAATTTTCAGAATCGAGGGCTGAAATAGAATAGATACAAGAGTTTACAGATTTTTATGTATGTCTAAATACCGGAGGTGAGATAATTAGAGATATAAAAACAAGAATTGGCGGGGGTGATTATGTTAAAAAGGCAAGTAGCACAAATACAGAAGATAAATTTAAAAGGAGTAAAAAATTAGGGATAGATGAAATAGCCTTGGTGAAAGGACAAGGAAACTATTTGGCAGTATTGGTAGATTTAGATACTCGAAAACCTATCGAAATAGTGAAAACAAGAAGGATAGAAGATATACGTGAAGTCCTGATTGGGTGGGAATTAAATGTACTTGAGCAAATACAAGAAGTGAGTATTGATATGTGGTCTCCTTACAAAAGTTTAGTAGAAGAATTAATGCCAAATGCTAATATAACAGCAGATAGATTTCATGTAATGAAACAGGTAAATGATGAATTAGATAATATGCGTAAAACAGAGAAGAAAGCAGCAATATCTTTACCAGATGAATCAGAAAAAAAGAGAATATTAGCCGGATTAAATAAAAGTAAATATAGCCTAATTAAAAATGAAGACTCACTCAACGAAGGTTTATTACACTGGCACTTTTCTATTAATTCTCCATAAAACAGACGCAAGAACCTAAAAATATTGTACTAACAACCTGATTCTTGGGTAGGGGTAATTCATGAATTACCCCTACTTTCCTTCTATTTTGCATAAGTCTTGCAACTGTGAATGTGAACAATTTACGAACAATTTACAGTCCAATAATTTTCACATCTTCAACCGGACTAGGGCTAAAAATAATAGAATTAATGACTAATATAATATCTCCCAAAAATGCTTATGAGAATTTCGTTTTTTAGGTTTTTGCTAACTTCTCTGTGGTTGATGGTTGCCTTTTTAGCTACAAATTTGCAAAATAGGAATACAGTTTTAGCGGAAGCACCCCCAGAAGTTTCTCAATTAGTTAATGGTAAACAGATTAATGTTAGTAAATCTGAATTTGGAGTGAGAATAGTAGACTCCCAAGGTAAAGCTAATTTTTTTCCCACCACCAAAGTACCTTTAAAAAAAGGTGATGCTTATGGTTGGAGAATGACACTACAAAATTACCAGGGTAAAGTCAAATGGCGGGAAGTTTTACGTTTACCAAAAGCCCCAGAAACTTGGGCTACACCGGAGAAAGATGAGAATTTTTCCCTATCTGCGGATGGTAGTACAGCCATCACAACGCGGACGCAAACAGTTAAAAATGGTGTGATTGAAAATTACTGGAAAATCGCTCCTGGTGATCCTCTTGGTAAACACAGAATAGAAGTTTATGTTGATGATCGTCTGATTTCTATTTTTGAATTTGAAACTGTAGAATTTTAACATTTCTCGTTCCCATATTCTGTATTTTCTCGTTCCCATACTCTGTATGGGAATGAATTATAGAAGGCTCTGCCTTCAATAGAAAAACAGAGGCAGAGCCTCTGTAATAGCATTCCCAGTCTGAGACTGGGAACGAGATCAAAGAAAATAGGGTTTTTATTCTTCGTCTAATTCCATTTCTTCTTCATCATCTTCTTCATTAGATTTAGAAACAGAATTAGCAGAAACTACTGCGCCTTGATCTAATTTCCCGCGGACTTGTTCTTTAATTTTTTCTGCAAAATCTGGTTTTTCTTCTAGATATTTAATGGCGTTATCTCGACCTTGGGAAATGTTATCACCGTTGTAACTGTACCACGCACCTTTCCGCAGTAAAATGCCGGTTTCTTCTGCTAAGTCCACTAAACAACCAAGGGTAGAAACTCCTTTACCAAAGATAATATCAAATTCGGCAATTCTAAAGGGTGGTGCTACTTTATTTTTGGCAACTTTTACTTTTACTCTATTACCAAATTCATCAGAACCTTTTTTCAAGGTTTGAATACGGCGAATATCTAGACGCACGGAAGCGTAAAATTTCAACGCATTACCGCCCGTTGTGGTTTCTGGACTACCGTAGGTGACACCGATTTTTTGCCGTAATTGGTTAATAAATATAACTGTGCAACCAGATTTACCAATATTACCTGTAATTTTCCGTAAGGCTTGGCTCATCAATCGTGCTTGTAAACCTACGTGAGCATCACCCATATCACCTTCGATTTCCGCACGGGGTACTAGGGCGGCTACGGAGTCAATGACAACTATATCAACGGCGGCGGAACGTACTAACTGATCAACGATTTCTAAACCTGCTTCACCAGTATCCGGTTGGGAAACCAGTAAATTTTCAATATCTACACCTAGTGCAGCTGCGTAGGTGGGATCTAATGCGTGTTCTGCATCTACGAAAGCAGCTATGCCGCCATTTTTTTGTATTTCTGCGATCGCATGAAGAGCTACTGTAGTTTTACCAGAACTTTCCGGTCCATAAATCTCAATCACCCTTCCCTTGGGTAAACCACCACCCAAAGCTAAATCCAGTGTTAGCGCCCCTGTGGAAATTGTTTCTACACGCATCCGGGTAGCATCACCCAAGCGCATAATTGCCCCTTTACCAAAGCTGCGCTCAATCTGGTTGAGTACCATATTCAGTGCTTTTTGCTTGCCAGTATCCGCTGTGTTGGTTGCCATTAGAGCCTCTAAATATAGGATTTAAGAAAGTTGCGTTGGGTTCTTGATTGGAACAGATATACTATTTTAACCGGAAAAAGTGCAATTGGTAAGGTGTGGGAAAAAAGTTTTATGGGAGGAGTCAGGAGTGGTAGGGGCGAAGCATTCGGGCGACTAATTATAAATTTTTGTCCAAGCCTATTTTCCGAATGCTGATGCTTCCAGCACGCTTCGCGAACGCCCGTACAGGAGTCAGGAGAAAGATAAATATTTCCTGTTTCCCCAATCACCAGTTCCCAGTCCCCTATCACCAATCACCAATCACCAGTTCCCAATCCCCAATTTAATACTGTGGCACAGAAGGATCTACTTCCAAACTCCAAGCATTAATGCCACCTTTAACGTTAGTTCCCACTATACCCGCTTCTTTGAGAATAGCCAGAGCTTTGGCAGAACGTCCACCCATTTTACAATGGGCAATTAAACGGTGTCCGTTAAGTAATTCTTTTACCTGAGTAACACCATCACCATTTTCAATCTCTGGCAATGGTACTAAGACAGAACCAGGAATTTTCGCAATTTCATACTCGTGGGGGTTACGTACATCCAACAGGACAAAATCTTGCGCCCCGCTATCAATTAATGCTTTTAATTCCGTAACGGTCATTTCTTGAATGTCCATTTGTTGCTTCGCTTCTGCTGCTTTTGCTTGGGGAATACCACAAAATTCTTCGTAGTCAATGAGTTTTTCAATTACCGGACGGATGGGGTTAGGACGTAATTTCAACTCTCGGAATTTCATATCTAAGGCGTTGTACAACATTAAACGCCCACTGAGAGTAGTACCTTTACCAATAATAATTTTTACCGTTTCTGTCGCTTGGATCACACCAATAATTCCCGGTAAAATTCCTAACACTCCACCTTCTGCACAGGAAGGGACCATTCCTGGTGGTGGTGGTTCGGGGTATAAATCACGATAGTTAGGACCACCTTCGTAGTTAAAGACGGTTGCTTGTCCTTCAAAACGGAAGATTGAACCGTAAACGTTAGGTTTGTTTAATAATACGCAAGCGTCGTTAACTAAATAGCGTGTGGGGAAGTTGTCAGTTCCATCAACGACGACATCATAAGGACGAATGATATCTAAAGCGTTTTCCGCACTGAGACGAGTTTCGTATAAGTCAACCTGACAATAGGGGTTAATTTCGTGAATGCGGTCTTTTGCGGATTCAATTTTGGGTTTACCTACCCAGGATGTGCCGTGGATAACTTGACGTTGCAAGTTAGAAAAATCAACCACATCAAAGTCAACAATACCGATGCGGCCAATACCTGCGGCTGCTAAGTATAACAGCAATGGCGAACCAAGTCCACCAGTACCTATACATAATACACTGGCAGCTTTGAGGCGTTTTTGTCCTTCTAGACCCACTTCGGGCAAGATTAAATGACGGGAGTAGCGTTCGTAGTCGTCTTTCGTTAACTGGATTTCATCCAGATTAGGATTTAGCATAGTAAGAAAATGCAGAATCTCAGAGTATTAATATTAACTCAAAGTTGGTTCAGTTTATGAGTTCTATTTTTTTTGCTGGGGGAATTATATCACGTTGGGGACTGGGAAGGGGGCGATCGCACTTTTTGCGGTTAAATTATATTAGCTCACGCAAAGACGCAAAGACGCAAAGAATACAAAAGTGTTAATAAGTCTAAATTAATTGTAATATTTCTGTGTTCTCTGTGCCTGGAGTGGTTCGTTATTTCATGAATCTCAGTTAAATTTCTGAATAATTGGTGATAAAATCGCTATTTGCATTTTTTACATCCTAAAATCTTGGATATGCTCAGATGGCTCGCTATCAGACAATTATCTTGTAAAATCTCTTATTTAATAACCGATGACTATACTGTTGAGTAGGTATAAAATTATCAAGCAAATCGGTACAGGTGGGTTTGGAGATACTCACTTAGCTGAAGATACCGCATTACCAGGTAATCCTAAATGTGTTGTTAAGCACTTAAAACGCAATCCTGATCCGGGTGTATTGGCAATTTCTCAAAGATTATTTGAAAATGAAGCCAAGATATTACAAGATTTAGGTAAACATGATCAAATTCCTGCCCTTTATGCTTATTTTGAAGACAAGGGGGAATTTTTTCTTGTACAAGAATTTGTAGATGGACATGATCTGAATCAAGAGATTGTTCTTGGTAAAAAGTTAAGTGAAGAGAAAGCAATTAAACTAATACAAGAAATCCTAGAAGTTTTATCATTTGTTCATCAACAAAATATTATTCATCGAGATATTAAACCATCAAATATAATGCGTCGTCATGATGATGGTAAAATTGTTTTGATTGATTTTGGAGCAGTTAAAGAAATAGCGGCTTTTATAGTTAATTCTCAAGGGCAAACTAGCTTAACTGTGGGTATTGGTACACCTGGATATATGCCTTCTGAACAAGCAAATGGTAGACCAAAATTTGCTAGTGATGTTTATGCTGTAGGAATAATTGGCATTCAAGCGGTAACGGGTTTATTACCAGCACAACTTGAGGAAGATTCGACTACTGGGGAAATTATTTGGCGAAATTATGCCCAAGTTAGTGATAGATTTGCAGAAGTTTTAAATAATATGGTACGTGATCATTTTAGTCAACGTTATAAAAATACCAGTGAAGCATTACAAGCATTAAATAAAATTGAAAATAAGAAAGATTTTCCTGCTAAAATTTTGGTTGGTTTTGGTGTAGCAGTAGCTGTTAGTTTTGCTGGTGGTTATGCTATGAATAATGTATTATCTAATCAGGGTGATCCAAAAGTAGCTGCAACTTCTCAACCTTCTGTGAAACCTCAAACTTCTTCAAAAGAAACTTCAACTCCTCAAACTCCTGTGAAACCTAAAAGTTCTCCAAAAGGAACTTCAACTCCTCAACCTCCTGTAAAACCTAAAAGTTCTCCCAAAGCAACTTCAACTCCTCAACCTTCGGTGAAAATTACAACTAATAAAGCTAAATTTCGTAATTTAGATAAACTTTTAGCAGCTAAAAAATGGAAAGAAGCTGATATAGAAACCTATAAGATAATACTGAAAATAGCGCGTAGAGAAAAAGAAGGTAATTTAGATTTTAATTCTATTAAAAATTTTTCCTGTTCTTCCCTGCAAGATATAGATAAACGTTGGGTAAAAGCATCAAATGGACGTTTTGGTTTTAGTGTTCAAAAACAAATTTGGAATGATATTGCAGGTACAGTGGGCTATAATTCTGATGACTTTAACAAGTTTGCTGATCGTGTTGGATGGAGGAGAGAAAATAACTGGTTGCGTTACTCAGAACTTACCTACAATATTAATGCACCTAGAGGACATTTACCAAATACACCTCCAGAATATATCGGAATTGGTTTTCGCAGGATGATACCTCTGATTTCACCTTGTAAATTGTAAATTTTAATCAATCAATTTATCGTTGTTTTCACCCTGTATATCCTGATTCAAAAAACCTTTATTACTTCCTTTCGAAACTGATGATTTTCATCTAAACAAAAACTATTTAATTCACCTGCTTTACCCTGATTCACTGATACAATAATATAAGAATATTCTGGCCAAGCATAGATTCTATCCCACTCTGAAGGAATAGCGGGATAGTCAGGATGGGAATGAAAAATACCAATTATATTTAAATTGCGGTTTCTCGCTTCCTTTTGTATTTGTAACATGAAAAAGGGAGCGATCGCATATCTTCTTCTGGTACTATATTCTTCCTGGTTTTCTGTAAAATTATCTTTTTCCGTATTCCATACATTTTCTGTAGGTATTACTTCTACAACAGTTTTCACGTCATGACTGAGATAACCCAGTATTAACCCACAACATTCATCAGGGTAGGTTTTTTCAGCATGAAGATTGATACTTTCTAAGTTTTGATCATTAATTTTTAAAATCTTCATAAATCATAGATTCTGTAATTAAGATATTCAAAAGCTAATCTAGCTATTAATTACATATTATTACATATTGTTGCATATTACATAAATTTTACATAGATTTTACAGAAAATTAACTTTACCTGTATCAATATCATAAAATGCACCGATAATTTTTAATCTATCTGCGCTGATTAACTGCTCTAAAATGGGTGAACTTCTTTGCATTTTTTCTGTTTGAAATTGAATGTTACTAATGACAGCATCTCTATCATTATTAATATCATTATTAATATCATTATTATTAATATCATTATTAATATCATTATTAGTATCATTATCTCTCTCTTGATTTTCAGATATTGCTGGTTGAATACCATCAACAATAGTATCAATATTTCCCGGTACTTGTTTGTTTCTGATTGCTGCTGCAACTGCACCGCAGTTTTTATGACCTAACACTACAATTAATTGTGTACCTAAGGCTGTGGTAGCATATTCTAAACTACCAATAGCTTCATCACTAGCAATATTACCAGCTACACGCACAACAAATAAATCTCCTAATCCTTGATCAAAAATTAATTCTGGTGGTACGCGAGAATCTGCACATCCTAATATTGCTGCATAGGGATATTGTGTTTCCGAAATTGATTGTAAACGTCTTTTTGTTTGGTTAGGATATCGGCGATTTTGATTGTAAAATCTTTTATTTCCTGCTATTAATCTTTTTTGTGCTTCCGTTGCACTGACTGGGTTAGGATTGGGATTTTTTTGAGGAATGATAATTTCTGAACGGTTATTAATGATTTCATTACAAGCAGTTAGACTACCAATACTTAATGTAGTTAAACCTGCGATTTTTAAGAAGTGACGACGACCTACAAAACCGTTAATTCTACTCATGATTTTATCTCAAATCTGTACTGTTTTTCAAAACATATCAGATTTAATTATGATTCTAGAGTACCAAATTACACGGTTTAAGGGTTATTTAATCTTTTGCTTAAATACCAAACAATATATTGACAGTATGGACTATACCTACCATCTGCATCTTTGCTACTTAGTTCTTCTAGTTTCTTTTTAATAGCTTCTTGTGACCATGTTTTGTTAGGAAATTTTTTATTTAACACTGTAATTACTGTGTCTAAAGCTATTTTACGATTTTCTCTAATAGTTTGATAATTCAGATTTAAAACTTCATTTAATTCATGATTAATAGTTTCATCATCACATATAGATAATATTTTTCCAGTAGAACTATATTTGATCTGATTTTCACAATTCTTATTACTATCTACTGGATTAAGATTCATTTTATAATTTCTATGTGTTCCTTCATAATCTCCTTTTCTTGCGTTACAATGTAAATTCTTTTTTCCTTGACCTCTATTACCTGAACAAGAAGCTATTAGATTTTTATAGTCTAGTTGTAAATGTGGATTATCAGCTTGAGGTTTATTATGTTCAATTTCCATATTATCTATAGATATTCGTTGCATACAATAGCAACAAATATAACCTAATGTGTGGGGCGTAAATTCTAAAACTTTTCCATCTTCTAAAATAAATACGTTTTCTCTGTTTACTCCACTCAAAACTTGAGGTGAATGAGTAGTAACAATAAATTGACAGTTGGGAAATGTTCTTCTAAAACTAGGAATGACTATTCTTTGCCATTGAGGATGTAAGTGTAAATCTCTGGAAATATCCCAAGACATTTTTATATCTGAGTAAATTACAATGCGAATAGATTCTTGTGTTCTATGTGCATTTATATTTATATCATCCTCTGTTAAATCAAAATCTAACTTTTTGTAAGGTTTCTTGGGCAGTAATTCAAATATAAATCTTGACAAAAGTATAGCAATACTATCTAAAATAGATGATTTACCTGAACCATTAGATCCAATGAAAACAGCTAAATCTGGAGGAAGTTTCAATTTCAGTTCTTGAAAACCTCGAAAATTCTGTAAATGTAATTCTTCAATGTGCATAGTTCTGACTCCTGACTCCTGACTCTTTATTTAATGTCCTCCCGCACCTAAATATAATTCTCCCACTTTTGGATCATTCAATAATTCTCTCCCAGGTCCAGACATTGCATCACGTCCTGATTCTAACACATACCCTGTATCAGCCATTTCTAAAGCTTTTCTAGCATTTTGTTCTACTAAAACTATCGCAGTACCAGCTTGATTAATTTGTTTGATTTGTTCAAATACCTGTGTTACCAAAATCGGAGATAAAGCCGCGGAAGGTTCATCTAATAATAATAAACTAGGTTCTAACATTAAAGCTTTACCCATCGCTAACATTTGTCTTTCTCCACCTGATAAAGTTCCTGCACGTTGACGACGGCGATCGCTCAATCTGGGAAACATTGCAAATATATTATCCTTCAAAGGTTTCAGGGGAACATTCCGCACAAAAGCCCCCATTTCTAAATTTTCTTCTATTGTTAATGATGAAAAAACGTTGGCAATTTGCGGAACATAACACATTCCCTTTTTCACAATTTGATCGGATTTTAAACCATTAATTTTTTCCCCTTTAAAGGTAATCGTACCTGTGTGGGGTGTCAAAAGTCCAAAAATTGTTTTTGCTAACGTAGATTTACCAGCACCATTAGGGCCAATTACAGTTACTAATTCTCCTCGTTCAACTCGAAAATTAATACCCTGCAATATATCGACATCTTTAATATATCCAGCATGGACATTTTCAACTTCTAATAAATAGTTATTAGTCATAAGAAATAGGGAATAGGGAACAGGGAACAGGGAATAGGTAATAGGTAATAGGTAATAGGTAATAGGTAATAGGTAATAGGGAATAGGTAAAGTTTTTTCCCAATCACCAATCACCAATCACCAATCACCTATTCTGAAATTTTCTGCAATTCAGGGCGTTCTTCTGCTAAAATTGCGTTTTCTACTGGGCAAACTTGTAAACAGATGCCACAGTCGATACAGGTAGCAAAGTCTATCCAGTACCAATCTGTACCTTTAATGTTTTTACCTGGTCCTTCATGAATACAAGCTACAGGACAAGCACTTACGCAGTCAGCAACCCCTTCACAAACTTCCGTTACTATTGTATGTGGCATTTTCTCGTTCCCCTCTCTTGATTGAATCAGCAGTTTCTAAGTTAACAATTTGTAATATTAACGCAAGTAATCAGCTTTCAGTGATCAGCTTTCAGCTTTTATTAATCAACGAATAACAGGAAAAGAACCGCAAAGGTAAAGATTAACATTAGCTGACGGCTGATAGCTAACGGCTGATGGCTGTATTACCTGTTAACTAACTGCTTCAATTGTGGGTGTACCATCAGAGTTAATCCAGGCTATTTGGGCGATAGAGCGATCGCGTGCATAGTTCCGAATTGCTTCGGCATCCCTTCCCCCCAAATCCATTTCTACCCGCACTAAATGGGCAGAATCTCGTAATTTTTGGGCATAAGCAAAAGCAGCAGCATCAGCATTTTGATCTTCTGGAACTACTAACCAGTTACTTGCAGGAATACTTTGCGGTAATTGCTGACTCGATGCTAAAACTTGGTATAAATCATCAATGCTTAATTCAAAACCAATCCCAGGAATATTTTGCCCTTGGGGATGATATAGCCCTAAAAGTTGGTCATAACGACCACCACGCCCTAAAACTAACGCCTGACCTTCAGTATCACTAACTACTTCAAACACAATTCCTGTGTAGTAGTCAATAGTTTGAATCAAACTGAGATCCAGAATCAAAGAAAATTTACCTTCTGATTCCAGTAATTCTACCAGGGATTTCAGGTTATTTACCGCTGCTTGCTGGTCAGCATCTAAATTTAAACTGCTGACTTTTTGCAGCACATCAGCACTTTTACCACGTAAATCTAACATGATTCTAGCGCGTTGGTGCAATTCTTCACTCAGAGGTAAAGTATCGAGAGTTACACGATCTAAATTAGCGATCGCATTTCTCACTTCACTTCTGATATTAGCCGGAAAAGCATCCAGCAGAGATTTAGTAATTCCCGCCTCACCTAAAATCAACTGCCATCCACGCAAATATAAAGCTTCTAAACAATTAGCTACCAACAAAAGCACTTCTGCATTTGCCAGTAAACCGTCCGCACCCAGCAACTCCACCCCAGCTTGATAATACTCCTGCTGCTGATTATGGCGCTTTTCCCAGTTGCGGCGAAATACATTAGCATTGTAATACAACCGTTGGGGATAGGTTGCTTCAGCCATGCGAGTAACTACAGTCCGAGCAATAGAAGCGGTGAGTTCTGGACGCAAACCCAATTCCTCATCTTGCCCATTTTGTAATTGTATGACCTTATGGCGCTGAATTGCTTCACCTGCCATCAGCGTATCCATCCGTTCCAGCGTTGAGGTGATAATCCTGTGATATCCCCAACGATGAAAAACCTGTTGTAATCTATCTTCAATCCAGCGTTTTTGAGCCACATCCAAGGGTAATAAATCCCTAGCTCCCGCTGCTGGTTGATACACCATTATTTTTTCTTCCCACCAAACAAACCACCGAACAAACCACCATTTCTAGACTTATCGAGTTGGGTATCTCCATTATTGGCAGGTTTCCTTCCCTGATGAGTACCAGATTGATTTTCTAAAACTTTATCAAGTTTAGGCTTCCATTCCAAAGCTAATTTGTCATTTGGATCTAATTTCAGGGGATTTTCAAAGTAAATTTTAGCCATTTTTAGCTGATTTTGGCGTAAATATATCATTGCCATCCAGCTATGACAGCGACTATAGAGAAATATTGCAACCTAGCAGCAATTTTTTATAGTTTACCCTGTCAGTAATATTGAATTAACAGACATTAGTAATTTTCCCATATTACCAAGCTGACAAAGGCGAAATTTGCATTAGTTTCTGACTCAGACTGTTATGAATATAACCGTTAGTAGCCAGGATTCTGCCAGAATCAATTTGTAAATCTCCACCATTATAAGCTGTCACCTGACCCCCAGCTTCTTGTACTAAAATTATACCAGCAGCAATATCCCAAGGTGCAATACCTCTTTCCCAATAACCATCCACACGGCCACAGGCAACATAAGCTAAATCTAGAGAAGCAGAACCGCCACGCCTTACGCCTTGGGTAAGATGGGTAAGATGACAAAATTCTGCATAGTTATTATCCTTGGTTTCCCAGCGGTCATAAGCAAATCCTGTTACTAACAAACTTTTACTCAGTTCAGAAGTTTGAGAAACCTTGATAGGTCTGCGGTTGCGTGTTGCACCTAAACCAGCAGCAGCCCGGAATAATTCATTATGGAAAGGATCATAAATTACACCGACTTTTGGCACTCCCTGAATCAACAAACCAATGGAAACAGCAAAACAGGGATATTGATGGGCGTAGTTAGTTGTACCATCTAGAGGGTCAATAGCCCAGAGATATTCACTGGTTTGATTTCCCAATTTTCCTGATTCTTCCGCGAGGATGGAATGTTGGGGAAAGTGACGGTTGATAATTTCCAAAATCACTTTTTCAGAAGCTTTATCAGCAGCGGTAACTAAATCACCAGGTCTGCCTTTTTCGGTAATAGCATCCTCTACTTTACCTAAATAATCTTGCAAAACCACACCAGCAGATAAGGCAGCTTCGGTAGCGATATCGAGAAAAATTTGTAAGTTAGTCATGAGAAGGAGTTCAAGAAGTCAGGAGTCAGGAGTTCTAGGAGTTCAGGAGTTCTAGGAGTTCAGGAGTTCTAGGAGTTCTAGGAGATGGGAAGGATTAATAACCCAATCACCAATCACCAATCACCAATCACCAATCACCAATCACTTATTCATCCGCCGATATTCACCAGGAGTTTGACGCATGGGGTTATCTGGGTTCCAGATACCTTGTCCCATCAGTCTTGCCCAAAGTTGGGCATTTTCTAGGCGTTGATTGTATTTGTGATTAGGCGATCGCCCCACAAATAGAGCATACCCTTGTTTGATCACTTGTTCATTCAAAAACACCTGATCTTTCCACCCATAAGCCCAGATTTGCCCAAACCTGTTTTTGGTTTCCAGGTCAAACTCTAACTTGAGAGATTTTTTCCCGCCATCACCATCATTAATTAACTTTTCTAAAAGTGCTTTAGCATCCTCGCCCCAAGGACGCTGACGTAAATCAGGCGCATCTAAACCGATTAAGCGGACTTGGGAAGTTATATTTGGTTGTTCTCCCAATCCCAGCACTTCTAAAGTTTGTCCGCTGACAACCCGCGCTACTGTGACTACTGTGGGTATGTTTGCTGGCTGATTTTTGCCTTGACAACTGACCAACAACAACAAACAAGATAAAATTGCTACTTTTTGCGCCCAAATACCCAAATAGGATACTAATACGGCAATTTTAGCCTGTAAGTAGCTGCACCTTGGGACAATCTTCATTGTTTATTATTTGCCTCTAATCTTCATCTAAAGGTAAACCCGCTTTGACTTTGCCTTTACCAAAAAAGCGCCCAAATTGAAGTTCATAAACTTCGTCTTCGTCTTGTGTTTCTACTTCTAAATCAGAACGAGCATAACTCACACACAACAAAGCGTAACCTTGTCGGCGTAAATCTGGGGATAAACCAATAGCTTCTGGTTGGTAAATTTCTCCTGAGATTACCCTGACAGCGCAGGTTGTACAAGCCCCATTCCGGCAAGAAAAAGGCAGTTCTATGCCATGATTTTCCCCTGTATGCAGAATATAACGGTCTTCTGGAACTTGCAGGGTATGTGATACGCCTGTTTGGCGGTTGTGAACTTTGACTGTATGGGTCTGAACCATCTTGATTTTTGCTAGAGAATGTGAGATTGTAGATTTATTGTAAAAATCTTTGATCTAATCATTGCATTTTTTACAAGTTTGGTTTAGAATGAAAATTCATGACACCTGGAGAGGTGGCCGAGTGGTTTAAGGCGCAGACCTGGAAAGTCTGTTTGGGGGAAACTTCAACGAGGGTTCGAATCCCTCCTTCTCCGTTTTTTTTTCAAGATAATGACCAATGAATTTAAGTATATTATTTTTCATAAACCCTATGGTGTCCTGAGTCAATTTACCCAAGAATCGCCTAAACACATTACCCTGAAAGACTATATTGATGTGCCTGATGTTTATCCTGTGGGGCGTTTAGACTGGGACAGTGAAGGTTTATTGTTGTTAACTAATCATGGACAGTTACAGCATCGTCTTGCTAACCCCCGGTTTGGGCATAAACGCACCTACTGGGTGCAGGTAGAAAACATTCCTGATGCAGAAGCTATCCAAAAACTATGCACAGGAATAGAAATTCAAGATTACCGAACTCGCCCCGCCCAAGTTAAACTATTTTCAGAAGAACCTATAGTGAGTGAGCGCAACCCCCCGATTAGATTTAGGAAAAATATTCCTACAGCTTGGCTGGAAATGACTCTCACAGAAGGGAAAAACCGCCAGGTGCGACGCATGACTGCTGCGGTAGGATTTCCCACTTTAAGATTAATCAGGGTGAGTATTGCTCACTTACAATTAACTGGTTTACAACTAGGTGAATGGCGCAACCTTACACCCTCAGAAATCCAAGGTTTGAAAAAGTCACGAATTTAACTAATTAGACCTCTCTGAAAAAGAATGTAGAGATGTTGTATGCAACGTCTCTACAAGGTTTAGGGTGCGGAAGGTGGGTTGAATGCTAACGCTTAGTGTGCTGTAAGCATAAAAGTTTAGATGATCGGGAAATCAGGTAAAATGGCAAAATGTCATGAAAAATCCATCATCCAAATATAACTATAATTCTAAGGTTATCCCCATTCTGAACACGATCGCACTAAGTGAACTGTTTTAGCGGGGGGAATGAAGTTAAAAATAAGTAGGTTAAAGAAACGGGGAAACTAACGTGAGTTCTGGATTTGATTACGATTTAGTGATTATTGGCGCAGGTGTAGGTGGACATGGCGCAGCCCTACACGCTGCTCATTATGGTCTGAAAACAGCGATTATTGAAGCTGGAGATATGGGAGGAACCTGTGTTAACAGAGGTTGTATTCCTTCCAAAGCTTTGTTAGCTGCTTCTGGTAAGGTGCGGGAGTTACGTAACGCCCACCATCTCAAGTCTTTGGGGATTCAAATTGGTGGTGTAGAATTTGAACGAGAAGCGATCGCTAATCATGCTAATAATCTTGTCTCGAAAATTCAAGGTGACTTAACCAACAGTCTCAAACGTCTGGGGGTCGATATTATCCGGGGGTGGGGAAAAATCGCTGGTTCACAGAAAGTCAGCGTGATGACGGATAGTGGTGACAAAACTATCACTGCTCAAAATATTATTCTTTCTCCTGGTTCTGTTCCCTTTGTTCCTCCCGGAATAGAAATAGACGGTAAAACAGTCTTTACCAGTGACCAAGGTGTAAAATTAGAATCTCTGCCTCAGTGGATCGCTATTATTGGTAGTGGTTACATCGGTTTAGAATTTTCTGATGTTTACACTGCTTTGGGTTGTGAAGTTACCATGATTGAAGCCCTGGATGTGTTAATGCCAGGATTTGATCGGGATATTGCTAAACTGGCAGAAAGAGTTTTAATTACTCCCCGTGATATTGAAACTAAGGTCGGAATATACGCTAAAAGGGTAATTCCTGGTTCTCCTGTTGTCATTGAGTTAGCAAACTTCCAAACAAAAGAAGATTTAGAAGTTTTAGAAGTTGATGCTTGTTTAGTAGCTACAGGTCGCATCCCCACTACTAAAAATCTCGGTTTAGAATCTGTGGGTGTAGAACTGGATAAACGGAATTTTATCCCTGTAAATGATGGCATGGAGGTGCTGTCAGCAGGTGAAGTAGTTCCTAACCTCTATGCCATTGGTGATGCTAACGGTAAAATGATGTTGGCTCATGCCGCTTCGGCTCAAGGTATCATTGCTGTAGAAAATATCCTGGGTAAAAACAAAACGGTAGACTATCGTAGTATTCCCGCAGCAGCTTTTACCCATCCAGAAGTGAGTTATGTGGGTTTAACAGAAACAGCGGCCCAAGAATTAGGTTTAGCAGAAGGGTTTGAAATTGCTACCAGTAAGAGTTACTTTAAAGGTAATTCTAAAGCTTTGGCAGAAAACGAAGCCGATGGTATTGCTAAAGTAATTTATCGTTCAGATACAGGTGAGGTGTTAGGTGTGCATATTTTCGGCGCACACGCTTCCAGTTTAATTCACGAAGCATCCGCCGCAGTTGCTAACCGTCAATCTGTAAAAGATTTGGCTTATTTGGTTCACGCCCATCCTACACTATCAGAAGTGTTAGATGAAGCCTACAAACGAGCGATCGCTAGTTAGGTGATTGGTGATTGGTGATTGGTGATTGGGAAATTAATCCTTTAAAATCTGTGCTTACTTTGATGGAAAAGAATAAATCTTCCCAGTCCCCAGTCCCCAGCGATGCACTGAGCTTGTCGAAGTGTCCCCAGTCCCCAGTCCCCAGTCCCCAGTGCCCAGTCCCCAGTCCCCAGTCCCCAGTCACCAGTATGCAAATTCGTCGTCGTCAACCTAGTCCAGCTATTGATGTCTCTATTGTTCGCTACCAAGCAGTATTAGAGGATGCTGAACCAAATAATATTCTTGAAGAAATTGTTTGGTATAAAGAAACAGAAGTTGAACAAATGCGGGAAAAATTGCCGTTAAAAGAACTGCAAAAAAAAGCTCTTTCCTTACCTCCTACCCGTGATTTTGTTGCTGCGTTGCGTCAAGGAAAAACTAAACCTGCATTAATCGCAGAAGTAAAAAAAGCATCCCCCAGCAAAGGGGTTTTACGGGCAGATTTTGACCCGGTAGAAATTGCTAAAGCTTATGAAGAAGGTGGTGCAAGTTGTCTTTCTGTTCTCACAGATAAAAAGTTTTTTCAAGGTAGTTTTGATAACTTATCTTTAGTCCGTGCTGCCGTAGATTTACCATTATTATGTAAGGAATTTATTATTTATCCTTATCAAATGTATTTGGCGCGAGTGAATGGCGCAGATGCAGTTCTATTGATAGCGGCAATTCTTAGTGATCAGGATTTACAGTATTTCATTAAAATTGCCAACGCTCTGAAAATGGCGGCTTTGATTGAAGTACATAGTTTAGAAGAACTTGACCGAGTTTTAGCTTTAGATGGTGTTTCTTTAGTTGGTATCAATAATCGCAACCTAGAAGATTTTTCTGTTGACCTCCAAACCACCTGCGAACTACTGAAAGCAAGAGGTAGTCAATTAAAGGAGAAAAATATTTTAGTCGTCAGTGAGTCAGGACTACATACACCAGAGGATTTAAGTATAGTAGAAACAGCCGGAGCATCAGCTGTACTCGTTGGTGAGTCTTTGGTAAAACAACCAGATCCAAAATTGGCAATTAATCAGCTTTTTGGTAAATAAGACTGGGGACTGGTGACTGGTGACTAGGGACTGGTGACTAGGGACTGGTGACTAGGGACTGGTGACTGGGAAAGAAAATTTTAGATTTTAGATTTTAGATTTTAGATTGGAATTGTCAAAAACAATCCAAAATCCAAAATCCAAAATTGTATTACCAATTACCGATTACCAATTACCAATCAAGTGGTTTCTGATCAAAAATAAAGAGGAAAGGTGAAAAGGAAAGCCGAAAGCTGGCCTTTTTGCCTTTAATTTTTAAGTTTATGCCTAGAGCAGATGTGACTCTCTCAGGTACTATAATCTTCTGATGACAGACTGATTGAATTTGTAGATGAATGTCTAAAATTTGCCATCAGAATTAAATCATCCTCAAAGGATTTTGAATCTTATTGGATTTTTGGGATAGAGATAATGGACGATAAGTTAATGTTGATGATTCCTGGACCTACTCCAGTTCCAGAAGCAGCTTTACTAGCTTTGGCTAAACACCCCATTGGACACCGTACCAGTGAATTTAGTAACATGATGGGGGAGGTGACAGAAAACCTGAAATGGCTGCACCAAACCCAAAATGATGTACTGATGCTGAATGTTAGCGGTACTGGTGCGGTAGAAGCGGGAATTATTAATTTTCTGTCTCCTGGCGATCGCATTTTGGTGGGTTCTAATGGTAAGTTTGGTGAACGTTGGGTAGAAGTTGGTCAAGCTTTTGGTTTAAATGTGGAAGTTGTCACCGCAGAATGGGGACAACCTTTAGACCCGGCTAAGTTTGGAGAAATTTTACAAGCTGACACCAACAAAGAAATTAAAGCTGTCATTATCACCCACAGCGAAACTTCTACAGGTGTAATCAATGATTTGGCAGCTATCAATAGTCATGTAAAAGCACATAGGGAAGCTTTAATTATTGTTGATGCTGTCACCAGTTTGGGTGCTTACAATGTGGCTGTTGATGCTTTGGGATTGGATGTAGTGGCTTCCGGTTCTCAAAAAGGCTATATGATACCCCCCGGTTTAGGATTTGTGTCTGTAAGTCCTAAAGCTTGGGAAGCTTACAAAACTGCGAAGTTGCCAAAATATTATTTAGATTTAGGTAAATATCGCAAATCTACAGCTAAAAATACAACTCCTTTTACTCCCCCAGTTAACTTAATTGTGGCACTACACACCACCTTGGGGATGATGAAAAAAGAGGGTTTAGAGTCAATTTTTGCCCGTCATGAACGCCAAAAAAATGCGACTCGTGCAGCGATGAAGGCTTTAAATTTACCATTGTTTGCAGCGGATGAATGCGCTAGTCCAGCTATTACCGCTGTATCAGTACCGGGAATGGAAGCGGATAAAATTCGGTCATTGATGAAAAAGCGGTTTGATATTGCTTTAGCTGGTGGTCAAGACCATCTGAGTAATAAAATTTTCCGTATTGGTCACTTAGGATTTGTGAGCGATCGCGATATTCTCAGTTGTATCGCATCATTAGAAATTGTACTGGCAGAAGTTGGGTATGAAAACTTTACCCCTGGTGCTGGTATCGCTGCTGCTGCTAAGGTTTTTGGATAAGGTCAGTGACTGGGGACTGGGGACTGGGTTATCAACTTCCTCCTGCCCTCTGCCCTCTGCCTCCTGCCTTCTGACTCCTGCCTCCTGACTCCTGACTTCTAACAATAAAAGGGCAAGTGATTTGATCAACTTGCCCTTTTAATTTGGATGTCAATAATTCAAAATTCTCAGCATCAATTTTTCGATCTATCAAACTTTGCCCAGGGCAGAGTTGACTTGACATACCTTATTTCTCCTGAATTAGCTCAACCGTTTCATATTGAATTTGCATACAGTTAGCCGCCAGAATATTGACCAGAATAGTTACCAGCAATGGATTTTCTAGTATTCCATTGCTTACCTATGCAGTCTCCAACCAATCATAAATTTGTTCTAACTGCTCTAGGGTAATCAACCCATACTGCCACAGGATCATGGTTAAAGAGCCTGTATCCTGCTCCCGATGACGCAAAGCCACAGACAGAGAAGCGGCTGAGATCGCCAAATCTTCTTGGAGAAAATTAATCAAACGAGAATATCTTGATTGTGCCATTTGTATCTCACCTCCTTGAGTAGAGTGTATTATCATATATCCTTTCCTCTTTTCTCAGTGATCTAAAGCCAGTATTTTATGTGTCACTGTGCTATGACTGAATAAATCCTCAAACACTTTCACCATCCAAAATCCAAAATCCAAAATCCAAAATCCAAAATCCAAAATCCAAAATCGTATAACTTTCGTACTGCTTGTTTCCCCCAATCTCAAGTAACAGGAACTATAAGTTAAATTGGCTTGATTCTCTTGAGTTTTTTGTGCTTAATGTAATTACATCTGAAGTATCCAAGATTCCATAGCCTATAGTCCTCTATTGATTACTATTTACACTTATGTCAAAAGAAGGATTTTTCCAGTGAAACTTTGAAGTCGGGTTTTTCATTGGGGAAAAGCGAGATCCGATGTTATGATAACTGCTGCTAAATATTAACCTCTATATTTTACGGAATAGTTTTTTTACCAAAATATCTTCATACAAAATTGACAGATTCCTCATAGGTGACTGGTGACTGGTGACTGGGGACTGGTGACTGGGAAGAATAACTAATGACTAATAACTTGGGTTGAAAAATTCAATTTTTACTTTGTCACCTACCTGTAAACCTAATTCTGTAGCTCGTTTGGATCTCAGTTCAATTACTTGGTCTATTGGTACGTTAGGACCATAGGTGGGACAAGGTTCACTTTTACAGGGGGGTGCAGCGGTCTCAATGTACTTGATTACTCCATCCTGAAGAAAGACCATATCTAAAGATACGGGGACATTCAACATCCAAAAACTGACTGGTTGGGCTGAGGGAAATACAAATAACATTCCCCTGTCATCGGGTAAAGCTGGTCTATACATCAACCCCATAGCCTGTTGTTCTGGTGTTTTTGCGACTTCTAGGTTAATTTTTGTGCCGTTGGGAATGGTAGCTTGAGCAGAGATTGGCAAATTTTGACCTTTAGGGGTTTGTAATTGGACTTGAGAGGTTGATGTAGTAGTGGGTTCGGCGGTGGTTGGGGGTGAACAGCCAATGAGTAAAACACTCAGGAGTAGATACAATACAGTTTGCCGACGCAACATAAGCTGTTGAAAATTTAAGTTTCTAAATGGACTATTGCTTTTATCATAAGTTCCCTAACTAGGCTTTGCTGTTCGCGTAGCGTGCCGTTAGGTATAAAAGTCTTTTCGTGGGGCAGGCAAAAGGAAAGGTGAACAATGGCAAAATAAAGAGCTATTCACTTAATAATGTGGTTTTTTTTATTTAGATTTCGATTTTACAGAAATTTCTGCAAAATAGCCCGCTATTGGCAATTATTTTTTTTCAGGAGATTTTTCTGTGATGTGGCCACAAGTTAGATCCCCCCAACCCTTAGAAAGGGGGGTTAATCAGGGATTTTGCTGACTATTACCGGTTCTATCAACGCTGACTAAGGGAATACCCCAGTCAAATCGAGCGTTAAAGTTTTGACTTACTAATAAACGCAAACCTATACCGACTCATGACAGCGATCGCCAAATCCTAAAATATTGGCGAACAATTATCAATTTTTATCTCAGGTTATTTTCCGAATGCCTGTCTGCCGACAGGCAGGCTTCGCCCCTACTGACTCCTGCTGTATGTTGATCTACTTAGGTTTTGCAAAAATAGTTAGCAATACTGGACCCAATAAATAGTAATGACCTAAACACAAAAGTCCAGCATCAGATCCTAATTTTTCACGTTGTTCTTGATGATAAAATTTAACTGCAACCGGCGAATTTGCCATTAATTGAAAAGGGGATGTATTAGCAGTTATATCAACTAAATAAAAGCTTCCACCGGGAACAAGTACCCTGGCAATTTCACTTAAAACTTGTTCTGGTTGAGGATAATGTAAAAAACTGATAGTGTTAAAAACTGCATCAAATTGACCTTCAGCAAAAGGAAGTGATTCTGCATTACCTTCAATATAAATTAAGCGTGGACGGTGCTGATTACTTTGTCTGGCAACCCGCAACATTTGGGGAGATAAATCTAAACCAGTACCGCGTAAGTCAGGAAATTGACTGGCTAATCTATTTAATAAGCGTCCAGTTCCACAACCTAAATCTAAAACATTGGCATTGGCTGGGATTTCGATGTGGGAAATTAATCTTTTATGGATAGCTTGGTAAATAAAAGAAGGAAATGTCCAATCGTAACTTGATGCCCAACGATCAAATAGTTGTTTTTTATTATTGATAAAATTATTCATAGTTGTATGGGAATAGAAAATAGGTAAGAATTCAGGAGTCAGGAGTCAGGAGTCAGGAGTTAGAATGCTTATGAAATCAGGAATAGAGACAAGTGATATTTTCTGAAAATCATCATAACTTACTGGAAAAGCCTTTATTCTTCTGACTTAGAGTATTTTCTATCCTGAATCATTACGAAAATAGCAATATCTTCTATTGTAATTTGAATTTGCTTTGATTGCAGAAAATCAAATACCCAACTTTTTCCAGAAGTCAGGTATCTTGTTGAATTACGAATTACAAAGTAGCTAAAAGTTCCTTTAATCTTTCATTTCCGTCCCGAAATACGGACCAACCATCTCCGACTAAAACAGCTTGTACTTTGGTTAATGTTGCTAATCTGTGAACAGAAGCAATAGCTTGTTTTCGATTTAACAGCTTGTCATCGGATAAAATAGTTAAAGTATCTGCTGAACGCGATCGCACTAAATCACCAATAATCAAAGTTGTGTCCTCTAGTAGTAAAGCTAGTTCACCGGGAGTTTTTGAACCTTGGAGTTCCATCACTTTCAGTCCTGGGACAAATTCTTCACCATCACTCAACCAGCGATCGCACGCTATTGGGAAATTTTCCTTTTCAGCTATCGGTGCTGCAATTTTCGCATAAGTTTGACTGGCAATTTCCTTAGCTGCTCGCAGATGATCGGAGTTTGTCAGGATAATCCAAACCACACCACCGAGAGATTCCAGATGATGCCAATCATGGTTTGATAAAGCTACTGGATCAATTAATATATTACCCTCTGGACGAATCCAGGCGAAGCCATTGAAATCAATATTTCTTGTCGGGTTAAAACAAGACCAGGTATATAAATCGGTACGGTGCAAAGATTTCATGATGATTCTGACTTGAGAACCTGCGATAGTTTGTGTCAATTAGGTAGCATCAATAATAATCTATAATAATCTATCATTGATACTCACCTAATTGCGAAAATTTTGCAATTTCTCTTGTCACAACCACCAGGAATGGAACTTGATCATCTCCAGGCTGGAAACCCAGAGATTGTCAAGCTGCGAAAAACTAAACGGGACGATAAACGCGATAGTTGATGCTGGGGAAAATATTATCCATTAATTCCACTTTTTCCAACCAACCGCTATCAACTTTACCGACTTTTACATCTTCATAGAGTTTATTAAATCTCATTAAGTGCGATCGCGTTCTTCTCACCGCATAGGGAACCATAGTTCCCGTCCGCATAATAAACGCCCAGTCAGAAGATTGCGCTAACAACAACTCCCGCGCTGCTTGGTTTAAAGCTTTCCATTGCAACTCATCCTCTGGTTCTAACTGGGAAATTTCAATCATCCGTTCCGCGGCTTTATGTAAATGCGGGTAAATCCAAGCATTAGTGTCATTTAACCAATATTCATGGAAACCTTTATAACCCCAACTGGACTGAGAAGGACGACAGACTTGTTGATTCTGGTTAGCTCGTAAATAATCAGCTAAATGGGTCATTTCATAAGTTCCCTGATCGTACCATGACTTACGGAACAGGTAATCAATAAACCAAGGACCCTCATACCACCAATGACCGAACAACTCCGCATCATAAGGAGAAACAATAATCGGAGGCCGTCCCATGATCCCGTGTAAATGTTCCGCTTGTCTTTCCCGATTATACATAAAGTTAGCAGCGTGTTCTGCGGATTTTTCCCTTGCCCAGTAAGGATCATACAAAGCCTTATCAGAGAGACCTAAGCCACGTCCGGTAATCTTATGATATTTAATTCCCGTATTTTTACGCTGTCCATTGGGCATGATATAGGGTTTGATGTACTCATATTCTGCTTCCCAACCCAAATCCTTATAAAATTCCCGATATTCAGCAGCACCGGGATAACCCACTTCCGAAGACCATACTTGTTGAGAAGATTCATGGTCACGACCAAAAGCAGCAACACCTGTTTCTGTAAAAATTGGCGCGTAAGTACCAAAGCGGGGACGGGGACGGGCGTATAAAATCCCATGTCCATCGGTGAGGAAATAACGCAAACCAGCATCCGCCAGCATTCGTTCCAAACCTTCATAGTAAGCACATTCAGGCAACCAAATACCTCTAGGCGCTTGACCAAAAGTTTCTGCGTAATGTTCACAAGCCACCTGAAGTTGCGCCCATACAGCTTGGGGATACATCTTCATTAAGGGTAAATACCCATGAGTAGCACCGCAAGTTATGATTTCTAGGTTGTTTGTATCTTGGTATTGTTTGAAAGCTGTTACTAAATCACCCTGATATTTTTCCCAAACCTGACGAGCTTCATTAAATTCAGTGGCGTAATGTTCAGCCAAATAACGCATATGTCCATTGTGGATATTGCGTTCTGCTTCCAATTCTATTAGTTCTTCTAACTTGGCTAAATGTTCATTATAGCGTTCTTGTAACAGAGGATCACGGAGCATGGAAACCAGAGGCGGTGTCATACTCATCGTGATTTTAAAGTCGATGCCGTCTCGCTTTAAGCCTTCAAATACTTTCAATAAAGGAATGTAGGTTTCTGTAATAGCCTCATAAAGCCATTCCTCTTCCAGCACATAGTCACTTTCCGGGTGACGAACGAAGGGTAAATGTGCATGAAGTACAAGTGCGACGTAACCTATAGACATAATAGTTTTGGGGTGGGTTGTAAATTGAAGGTCGAGAGTTTGGCAGAAATTAACAATATTTTAAGATGATATCGGGATCGTGAAGGAAGTTTTATTAGTCAAGCCCCACATCTGAGATTTGAGCAAAGAATATCTACCCGCAGATAGTTGTCATCAAGCAATCCCAAGTATTTTTCCTGAGTTATGTGTTGGCGATCATGTGATTATCATACAATAAATTATTTGGCAAGTATCTAGAACACTGAAAAAAATAGAATTTTTGTAAGTTAAAACAGTTTCTATTAATTTAATAAATACATAAACTTTTCACAAACTATAAGCAACAACTAAATGTTACTCTTTATTAAGAACATTAATTAAATCTAAAAACTTACTTCCAAATCACCACAGAAGATGAGAAAACTTAACATTTAGTTACATTTTCGGTGAAAGTATGAGTAAATTTGCTACCCAGCCGACTTGTTGGCAAGATGCAAATGTTAAATCTGAAACATCGGTTTATCTGATTGATGTTGTTGAAGCTTTTGCAAAAAAAAGACCTGTTCAAATAAATTCAATTTCTACAAGAGCAGAACTTTTTGATCTTCCATATTGACCAAATTACAAAAATCAGAAAAAGGCCAGTTGAAATGACTCCACAAAGCATATTACCAACCCCAGAAATTGCAGATAACTTATTAGTAGAATCAGAAAAAATCGAAAATTCCCTAGCGACTGACACCATCAGATTCACACATGGGGAAAAGTACCTCACATCCCAGTGGTATACGGGATCTGGGGAAATAGCACATAAAAAAGATGGTCGTTCCTTTGAAGTTGCTGCTACATTCACATTAACAGCAGAAGTCAAAGTAGTAGAAGGAGTTTTTCAACCAGGAAACGAGATTTTAGCTAACATATATAATAGTCGTTGTCGTTGTGTAGCAGTGATAGACCAGACAGTTAACGAGTTGTATGGTGAGCAAGTTAGAAAATATTTTGATGCTCATGAAATACCATTAGAAATGATGGTATGTCGTGCATGGGAAGCAGACAAAACCCCGGAAACAGTACACAAAATATTAGGGTTTTTAGGAAAAGACGGTTGCGATGTTTCCCGCAACGAACCTGTATTAATTATAGGTGGTGGTGTGTTAAGCGATGTTGCGGGTTTAGCTTGTGCCTTACAACATCGTCGGACACCTTATATCATGGTGGGAACAACAGTAGTAGCAGCTATTGACGCAGGTCCTTCACCCCGCACTTGTACCAACGGTAAACAGTTCAAAAATAGTATTGGTGCATATCATCCCCCCGTACTAACCTTAGTAGATCGGAGTTTTTTCCGCACCTTAGCAACTGGACATATTCGGAATGGGATGGCAGAAATTATTAAAATGGCCATTACCGATGATGCGGTTTTATTTGAGTTGTTGGAAAAATACGGACCCCGGTTGATAGAGACACATTTTGCGACTGTAGACGCAGATGAAGAGTTAGCAGAAATAGCAGACGAGATTATTTACCGTGCATTGTTCTCCTATATGAAACATGAGGGAACAAATATGTTTGAAACATATCAAGATCGTCCCCATGCTTATGGACATACATGGAGTCCCCGGTTTGAACCAGCGGTGAAGATGATGCACGGACACGCAGTAACAACTGGAATGGCCTTTGGTGCGACATTAGCGGTAGAGATGAACTGGTTAAAACCAGAAGAACGCGATCGCATTATTACACTATGTCAGTCCTTGGGTTTAACAGTGTATCATCCCATTTTGGAAGACATGGAGATCATGATCGAAGGTCAGAAAAATATGCGTCGGAAGCGGGGAGATGGTGGACTTTGGGCCCCTGTTCCCAGAGGTGGAATAGGTGCGTGTGACTATATTCAAGAAGTTGAACCAGAATTATTGGAAGCAGCAGTCAAAGCGCATAAAGCTGTTTGTAGTAATTTAGCAAATCACGGTGCTGGTGTGGAAATGTATTTGCAAGATTTGGGTTTGGAATAAAAAAGTCTAAAATCTAAAATCCAAAATTGTCTGATGGGTTTTCGTTGGTAGCATAACTTTTTTTGATTTCACGCAGAGACGCAGAGAACGCAGAGAAAGGAGAAGGTTAATTTTTTAATTTTTGCTCTCGTTTTTTGAGTTGTCTGTTATCTGTGTGATGAATTTTTCAAGTCTAGAATCTAAAATCCAAAATCTAAAATCTAAAATCTAATGACTGAAACTCTAACAAAAATCAACAAACCTAGACCTGTTACCCCTTTAGGTATTTTGGTTGAGGAACTGGAAAGAACATTAAAGATAGCGAAGCAGGAAAATGTTTCTGCGGAACTTGCGAACTCTTTAAAAAAGGTGTATGAGTTAGCAGCAGGAATAGATCCATATTTGGAAGAGAATACTACACAAGAATCACCAGAATTATCAGCATTAGCGAAAAAAACTGCTGCTGAAGATTGGAGTAAAAGATTTGATGATGGTGAAACAGTCCGTCAGTTAGAACAGGAAATGTTATCTGGACATATTGAAGGACAAACTTTAAAAATGTTTGTGTCCATGACTAAAGCAAAACGCATTTTAGAGATAGGAATGTTTACGGGATATTCTGCTTTAGCAATGGCAGAAGCATTACCGGCAGATGGTGATATAATTGCTTGTGAAGTGGATGAATATGTCTCAGAATTTGCGAAGGAATGTTTTGAAAATTCAGAACATGGTAAAAAAATTAAAGTGGTAACTGCACCTGCAATAGAAACCTTAAAGAAATTAATTGCAGATGGAGAAACCTTTGATTTAGTTTTCATAGATGCTGATAAACCAGGATATGTAGATTATTTCAACCTGTTAATAGAAACCAACCTATTAGCAAAGGATGGATTTATATGTGTAGATAACACATTATTACAAGGACAACCTTATTTACCCAAAGAAAAAAGAACAGCAAACGGAGAAGCGATAGCGAAATTTAATCAAACAGTCACCCAAGATCCCAGAGTGGAACAAGTCATATTACCATTAAGAGACGGTTTAACAATCATCAAAAGAAAATAGAAAATTGAATATTCAAATCCCCGACTTCTCAAAAAAACAATCATAAAATAAGACAACCAAACAAACAAGTCGGGGTTCTTATCCCCAACAGAAAAACCCTCTCAAACCTCTTACCTTTGCGTCCTTTGCGTCCTTCGTGGTTCAATAAAAAAAGACAAAAACACCAAACAGAAAAACCCTCTCAAACCTCTGTGTCTCTGCGGTTCAATAAAAAAACATGAAAAAAATAAAATCCATCTTGCAAAACATAGGAACATTAATATTACTACTCCTAATGTTCCCGATCAACCTCACCCTAGTAATTACCGCATTTCTTACCAACCTGATCACCTTACCATTTCAGAAAAAAATCACCTATGAAAACCCCAAAAACATCCTATTAACAGGTGGTAAAATGACCAAATCATTACAACTTGCAAGGTCATTTCATCGCGCAGGCCACAAAGTATTCATGGTAGAAACCCATAAATATTGGTTATCAGGACATCAATATTCCAAAGCAGTCAAAAAATTCCTCACAGTACCCGCACCCGAAAAAGATCCAGAAGGATATTGTCAAAGTTTATTAGACATAGTAAAACGAGAAAAAATAGATGTATTTATTCCCGTTTCCAGTCCCGTTGCGAGTTATTATGACTCCTTAGCAAAACCAATATTATCACCTTATTGTGAAGTATTTCATTTCGATACAGAAATGACAAAAACACTAGATGATAAATTTAGTTTATGTGAACAAGCGCGGGTTTTAGGTTTAACCGCACCCAAAGTATTTTTAATAACTTCCCCAGGGGAAATTATCAACTTTGATTTTTCCCAAGAACAAAATCCATACATTATAAAAAGTATTCAATATGATTCTGTGACTCGTTTAGATATGACGAAATTTCCCTTTGAAGGAATGAAAGAGTATGTGAAAAAATTACCCATTAGTAAAGAAAGACCTTGGGTAATGCAGGAATTTATCAAAGGTCAAGAATATTGTACTCATAGTACAGTCAGAGATGGAGAAATTCGTTTACATTGCTGTTCTAAATCTTCCCCATTTCAAGTAAATTATGAACAGGTTGATAACCCAGAAATATTCCAATGGGTACAAAAATTTGTCAAAGAATTAAATTTAACTGGACAAATTTCTTTTGATTTTATGCAAACAGAAGACGGAAAAGTTTACCCGATAGAATGTAACCCCCGCACCCATACTGCAATTACAATGTTTTATGACCATCCAGGGTTAGCGGATGCGTATTTAGAACCTGGGAAAAATCAACCTCATATAGAACCTTTACCCACCAGTAAACCAACTTATTGGTTATATCATGAATTGTGGAGAATCACAGGAATTAGGTCTTTTAATGATTTAACAAACTGGTTAAATAAAGTGATTAAAGGTAAGGATGCAATGTTAGATAAAGATGATCCTTTACCATTTTTAATGGTGCATCATTGGCAAATTGTGTTGTTATTGCTGCAAAATATGGTAAAATTAAAAGGATGGGTAAGAATAGATTTCAATATTGGGAAATTGGTTGAAATTGGTGGAGATTAAAAAAGTTGTAATTTGTAATTTCAAAACTTCGGAAATTTGGAACTTCTCAAAAATCATGTCAAAACTCAATCTTTTGTATTTATTTGTATTTAACAGTTTTCGTAGGTTGGGTTGAACAAAATGAAACCCAATAAACCATTAAAAACGTTGGGTTTCTGATCGTGAACCCAACCTACATAACTTTTGAAATTCTAAACTCTTAAAAAATCATGTCAAAACTCAATCTTCTCTACCTTACAGGGTCCCCAGAAAGTGATTTTTTCTGTAATTTATCACGACTGTATGCTCAAGACTCAATAAATGCGATCGCAAATAACCCAAACTATGATATTCTGATTGCATATATTACACCGGATGGTAACTGGAAATTTCCCCATTCTTTGAGTTTTGAAGATATTGCAGACAGTCAACCCATATCCTTACCGGATGCGATCGCATGGATAATGACAAAAAACATTGATGTAGTTGTACCGCAGATGTTTTGTATACCGGGAATGACCCATTACCGCGCTTTATGTGATGTGTTAAAAATTCGCTATATAGGTAATACCCCGGAAGTAATGGCCATAACCGCGAATAAAGCGAAAGCTAAAACCATTGTAGCAGCAGCAGGGGTAAAAGTTCCTCATGGTGAAGTTTTGCGTCCTGGAGACATTCCCACCATCACACCCAAAGCAGTAGTAAAACCTGCAAGTTCAGATAACTCTTTAGGAGTGAGTTTAGTAAAAGACATTAAAGAATACGAAACCGCATTAAAAGAAGCATTCAAATATGCAGAACAAGTGATAGTAGAAGAATATATAGAATTAGGTCGAGAAGTGAGATGTGGGATAATCGAAAAACAAGGAGAATTAATAGGTTTACCCCTAGAAGAATATTTAGTAGACTCCAAAAATAAACCCGTGAGAGACTACGCTGATAAACTGAAATTAGGGGATGATGGTAACTTAAATTTAACAGCCAAAGATAATATTAAAGCTTGGATTGTAGATACACAAGACCCCATCACCCAAAAAGTACAAGCAGCAGCAAAAAAATGTCATCAAGCATTAGGATGTCGTCATTATAGCTTATTTGATTTTCGCATAGATCCGAATGGAGAACCTTACTTTTTAGAAGCTGGGTTATATTGTTCCTATTCACCGAAAAGCGTAATTCCTTGTATGTCCAAAAATGCGGGAATTTCTCTAGATGAGTTATTAGAAATAGCAATAAAAGAAACCTTAAAATGAGGAGTCAGGAGTCAGTAGTCAGGAGTCAGAAGAAAGAATAAAAAAGAAGTAAAGAAAAAAGAAAAACCCTAAAAAACCTCTTACCTTAGCGTCCTTTGCGTTCTTCGTGGTTCAATAAAAAAAGAAACAAACACCACACAGAAAAACCCTCTTAAACTTCTTACCTACTCCTCACTTTCTAAATCTAAATCTTGTAAACTTTGCACCTGAACCCGACGAGAAACCCGACGGTATTTCTTACTTTCCAACTTAGGTTCATACTTACTTTCACCCTTACCCTTAGCTTTCACCTTCAAAGTAGACTCAGGATCAGCTTGTTCTTTAAGATAAGTTTGATAAGCGATCGCATCACTTAAAAATTCCAAATAATGCTCATATCTTTCCCAGTCACTACCCACAATACAACCCGGTTCATCTCGATGTAAACAATCAGTAAAACGACAACTTCCACCTTCTAAACGTCTTCTCGCTTCAGGAAAATAGTAGATTAAATCTTCAGGAAGACAACTTAAATCAGGTTGATTAAAACCAGGAGTATCAGCTAACAAACCACCATCAGGAAGTTCAAATAATTCCACATGACGGGTAGTATGACGACCACGCGCTAACTTACCAGAAACCTCACCCACACGCAAATTAGCATCAGGAATTAACATATTAATTAAACTGGATTTTCCCACACCCGAAGGACCAGCAATCACAGTAATTTTATGATTTAAATAATTAGAAACTTCATTAATATTAATTTGATTTTGCACACTAATAAAAATTGGTTGATAACCCCAACTTTCGAGGCGATCGCTAATTTCCTGTTGTTCGTCTTCTGTAATTAAATCACATTTATTTAGGCATAATAAAACATCTACCCCTGTAGATTCAGCCTTAATTAAAAACCTGCTTAACTGAAAAGGTTCTAAGGGAGGATCAGCAACCGCAAAAACCAAAAGAATTTGATTCACATTAGCGATCGCCGGTCGATCCAACTCACTGTTTCTTGGTAGAACATCAGCGATCGCACCCCTTCCCCCGGTCCAGTCAGGCTCTTCAATAACCACGCGATCGCCAACCATCACCTGTTGACCGATTTTTTTCAACCGAGTCCTGCGGGTACAGAGGAGACTGGAGACTGGGGACTGGTGACTAGGGACTGGGTTATTAATGTTTCCCTGCCTCCTGCCTTCTGCCTTCTGACTCCTGACTCCTGACTCCTGTACGGGCGAAGCATTCGGGCGACCAATTATCAATTTTTGTTCAAGGCTATTTTCCGAATGCTTCGCCCCTACGACTCCTTGATCTAACTGCACCCGATAAAAATTAGCCTGTACAGCTAACACCGTACCCAATAACTCCCCTGTAGTAGAAACACTATCTTCCATCATGCAGCAGTTACCGGACGACGTACAAGCAAAGAAAAATAACCAGAACAGTCAGTAATTTTTTCCACCTGATAACCAGCCATAGTTAAACTATCAGGAACTTGTTCAATAGGTTCACCCCCATCTAACCAGACTTCCAACAAACTGCCATCTGGCATTTGTTCCAGACGTAACTTAGTCCGGACAAAATTAATTGGACAAGGAGTACCACGCAAGTCCAACTGAGCATCAGGAGTTAACAGAGAAGATAGACTCATGACTTAAACAGATTTTCAAAAAATCCCCCACCTTTACCAGTTCTATCACCCTTAATTTTAGCTAGTTTTTCCAGCAGTTCCCTTTCCTCTGGGGTGATCTTCGTAGGAATATCAATTAACACCGTCAGCAAATGGTCGCCCCGACTCACAGGATTTCCCAAACGAGGTACACCACGACTTTCCAGTCTCATCACCGTATTTGGCTGAGTTCCTGGGGGAATAATCAACTCTACCGGACCATCAACAGTATTCACCTCCAAACGGCAACCTAAAATTGCTTGCAAGTAGCTGAGTTTGATTTCCGAAAGAACATTAATTCCATCACGCTGAAATTCTTCATCCTCATTCACAAATAAGTAAACATACAAATCTCCCGCAGGTCCACCTCGTTGGCCAGCATCACCTTCTTGGGAGATCCGTAACCGTGTACCATTATCTACCCCAGCGGGAATAGTAATTTTTAGCTTTTTCGTGACCTGATTTGCGCCTTTACCATCACAAGCATCACATTTATCTTCCACTACTGACCCAGTACCATTACAGGTGGGACAGGTAGAAACTTGGGTAAAGCTGCCAAAAGGAGTTCTAGTCACACGTCGCACCTGGCCAGAACCGCTACAAGTGCTACAAGTCCGGGGACGAGTTCCTGGTTTAGCACCAGAACCACTACAAACTTCACAAGTTTCTAGATGAGAAATGCGGATTTCCTTTTCACCACCAAATACCGCTTCCCGAAAATCTAACTTCAGGTCTAGACGTAAATCATCACCCCGTACAGGACCACTACGCCGTCTTTGCTGTGTAGGTCCACCCATTCCTCCAGCAAAACCGCTGAAAATGCTTTCAAAGATATCGGCAAAACCGCCCATATCCCCCATATCTTGGAAGCCAGCACCAGCAGCACCAGAAACGCCAGCTTCACCAAAACGGTTGTAACGCTCGCGGGTTTCTGGCTCAGACAGCACTTCATAAGCGCGGTTTATTTCCTTGAATCGTTCTTCCGCACCCGGTTCTTTGTTCACATCAGGGTGATACTTCCGGGCTTGGCGGCGATAAGCCTGTTTAATTTCTTCTTTGTCGGCATCACGAGAGACACCTAGAATTTCATAATAGTCGCGGGCCATAGAGCAAGGGTAAAAGTTAGAACTAATAAAGCAGAAATACCTAAAAGACTAAGGTAAAGGAGATAGAGACAGCACTTAATTTTTGTTTATGAATTTATTTTACCTTTTACCTTTAACAAACATTAACAGTAAATCTTGATTAGCAGATACATTCATTGTGGTTAACGACAAAAGCAATGGCATGATGAGTCAATTTAGCTCGATCATCCTGACATTGCCTGAGCCGATCTCTTTTACAATTGTGCTACTTAGAACGACAAAAATAAGCCCATCAAATAGAGGGACTAACCGTACCTTATGGTGTGGAAATCCACCATATACTTTTAGTTTCATATTTAGTATGAGATCATCTACTTCACACTTAGCAGGAGTTAGCAGTCAGCAGTCAGGGAGAGAGGTTAATAACCCATTACCAATTACCAATTACCAATTACCAATTGCCCATTACCTAATCTATCGCTTCATAATCAGATATAGCCGTATTATCCTCATCAAAATCAAAATTGAATTGTGGTATTGACGTTGCTGTTGTGGAACTTTCTTCTACCAAAGTTAAGGAAATATCACTCAGGTCTTCTTCCTCCTCGTTTCCTCCCTCTGACGATGGGCTATTGACCGGGCTACTAACTCGTTTGTAAACATCTGCACCGATCGCAAACAGAGTTTGTTGAAATTCCTCTAATATTGACTTAAAAACAGATAGGGAAACATTAGGGTCATTTACATTTATTCAGCAAGCCCTACATAAAGCCATAGCATATATCTGCTACTAATGATAACGCCTAGTCTTTGATTAAACCCGCTTGCGGAAGGGCTGATTAACTTCAGTAAAGAGTCAACAGCCCTATCCTGTTTGAGAACAGTAATTTTTACCGCAGAATTGAGAATTTTTCAGTCAGTAGGACGAGTGAATACAGCTTAACTGTTTTCTTGACTAGACTCATCTTCCTGTTCTGTAGGTGTATCTTCCTGGGGCGCAGCAACTTTCACCATTGCATGGCGCAACACGCGATCGCCCAAAAAATATCCCCGTACTAATTCTTCTAAAACTGTTCCTTCGGGATGTTCATTGGTCGGTTCTCGCATCACGGCTTCATGCAGGTTAGGATCAAATTCTTGACCTTCAGGACGCATTGGTGACACACCTAATCGTTTCAGACAATCCACTAATTGTTTATACACTCCTTGATAACTTTTGTGAATTGTCATCTCGCCATCATTTTGTGGTTTGAGGTGCGCCCGCGCCCGTTCAAAGTTATCAACTACAGGTAACAATTCCATAATTGTGTTTCTCTTCACCTGTGTTTCCATATCTTCTTTTTCTTTAGAGACGCGTTTGCGATAATTCTCAAAATCTGCGGCGATTCGCATATATTGAGTGCTACGTTCTTCAACTTGCATTTTCAAAAACTCAATTTGTTGAGTCAATTGTGTTAAAGCCGCCGTATCGACTTCTGTTGTTTCTGCCGCAGCGACACCATTTTCTTCTGTGAAAGCAGGTTCTCCCGATACATTGGTTTGCTCTGGGGTTTGCTCAGTCACATCGCTGCCAGATTCATGAGAGTTAATTTCGGCTGGTGAGTCGCTGTTCATTGCTTGGTTTCCCTCTATTGGTTCGCCCAATTGCTGGCTTGTATTGTTTACTTGTTTATTTTCATCCATCATTATCTACTCATCCCAGATGCTTTTGAAGGCTTTGCTGGAAGCAATTGTAGATTTTTGATTCAACCTACGTGCAGCATTTAAACTGTACAATTCAAACATTATTCATGAAATCTAACAATACAGTTGATTTCACCATTTTATAAGAAAGTTGAGTGAACCAAAACCACTGAGGTAAAGTATCTGAGCGTGGTGGTCAGAGAGCTTGCGGTCACTGAGCTTGCCGAAGTGTCGAACTGCGAAGATATTTTACCGTGCTAAGGAACAGTGGATGTAGGTGAACGGCTTGCCCCTCTAGGGGCAGTCACCAGGATATTACCATTTTCTCACTGACAAGTTATGTGAACCGATTTAACATAAGAATGTGGTTGTTAGGTCGTCGCCATGATAATTTACGAGTTCAAAGTCAAAGCAAAAGATAAGCAATACCAAGCAATAGATGAGGCCATTCGTACCAGCCAATTCATCCAAAACAAGTGTTTGCGTTATTGGGTTTAGCAGAATATAGTAATCATATAGCAGCGATCGCACTTCTCAAAAATCATCGTCCTTACTGGGAAATGATTCCCAGTCTACGTCGTCCATCGGAAAGTGTCATTACTATCACTTTACCTGTTGTTAGAGTGCGTGACTTAGAAGCTAAAACTTCACAAACGATGGGTTTACCTTGTGATATTGCCATGATTATGTGTGATCCAGAATGGAAAATCAAAACAGATGTAGAAATTTTATTATTTATTCATCGTCCTGATGAGGATTTTTCTGATTTTTTGGGAAGATGGAGACAAACTCAAGTTTTGTTGGATAAACAATATGAATGGATCATGCACCCCCGTCATAGTCATATTTTAAGCGAAGGTGCAAATAGTGTTTATCCTTTGTTTGTGATTTTTCCTGAAACCCCGCAACACATCCAACGAGGTTTAATAGGTGCAGATTTACCTTTTGTGATGCAAACACCGACAATTTTGGAAGAAGAGAAAGAAGAATATCAAGAATCTTATATTAGGGAATAGGGAATAGTAACAAGGCAAAAGGCAAAAGGCAAGAGTTAATATTATACCCAGTCACCAGTCACCAGTCACCAGTCCCCAGTCCCCAGTCCCCTATTTTACAAATTTAGGCATAATTTCCGCTGCGGTAAATAAGCCGTTAATGCCTCTTTGATGTAATTCTTGACCGGCTTTTAAATAACCAAAGGCAGGACCACAAACGTTAGCGGCCATGCTGGTTTCATCACCTAATGTAAATGTATGAGTTGATATTTTCCCTTCAAAGGTGCGTCCAGTAATTTTCACATTGGTACTTAAAGGCTTTTTGGGGTTGCGAGTATCAACTACACCACCAACGGTTACTCTATCCCGTGAACAAATTCCAGCTATTTCTAACATTACATCATCGGCGTGTTCCATGTTTTCTAATGTCAACACACCGTTAGTTTTATCAAGTAATGCTTCTACTTCTGCATCGGTCATTGCTCTAGCGGTTTCTACAGTATAACCGGGTATATGTCCGATATCTTCCCGAACTGTAGCACGATAAGCTTCCCAGTTAGCAATACCTACACCAAAGGTAATAACTACGCTGTGAATTTCGGCGTAACTTTGGGCTGCTAAAGCGGCGGCGGCGGTTAATAGTCCAGGAGTTGCACCACAACCGGTCATGTAGGTAATACCTGCTGCTTGCAGTTCATCTTTCATCGCTAAAAGTTGTTCTACGGCGCTGGTGCGTTTGATGGCATCAACTAACACACCTTGCCAACCCGCTTCGATAAATTGTTTGGTGACGTTGGGGATAAAGTCGTTAGGTAGGTTGGGTAAAGCCAGGAAATAACCATCTACAGCGTCACCGGTGGCTTGAATTAGGTCTTGAATGCTGTTGTTGCTTAATGTTCCAAAGGGTTCTAAATAACCGACTGTTCCCTGTTTTTGGTAGGTGGAAATGCAAGCATTGGTGTTTAAGCCTTCTGTAGAGTATGCGTAGCCTTTTTGATCTGCGGCTGCAACTAAGATCATTTCCCGTTTGCTGGAGAGGAGTTTTGCTGCTGCTTGGCCGAGTCCCCCAAAACCAAGGACTCCGACGCGGATGGGTTGTTTGTTCATTGTGTTTTTTCTCTGTATGGTTAAAGGTTAATTATGCTTTATTTTTCTGGGTTCTCAAGTAGAAAAAAGCTATAATTATGGGAAAGTTATTTAAGGTAGCTTAAAAATCGTGAGTCAAGTATTAACTCTGGAACTAAACGATGATGTTTATATGGCTTTCCAACAACAAGCTACAGCGGTGGGAGTTTCAGTAGCAGAATTAGTTGCAGCTTCCCTCAATCGTCAGTATAGTTTGTCAGTTAGTCCTCAATCTGATACTGAGGAAGCACGTCAGCGTTTACTTGGTTTTGCTGGTGTTATAACGATATCGGAGCATTAATTTATGACTATTGAACAATTAGAGGCTCAAGTTTTAGCTTTACCAAAGGATACTCTAGCATTATTAGTAGCTCGTTTGATTGAACATTTAGGACAAGTAGAAAAAATTGATCAGCAAATTGCTAATGAATGGATACAAGAGGCAGAATTAAGGGATGAGGATATGAGTAATGGTAAAATTGCTGGTATTTCCTCTCAAGAAGTGTTTAGTAAATTGCGTATTTATTTAGAATGATAACTGTTATATTTCATCCCTGGGCAGAACAAGAATTAACTGATGCTATCAATTATTATGAGCAGCAAAAAACGGGTCTTGGTTTAGAATATTTAGAAGCGGTAGAGCAGGTTGTAAATTGTTTGATGTATTATCCAGAAATAGGTGCAAAGGTTCGCGGTTCTATTCGGCGTTTAGTGATACCAAAATTTCCCTATTCTCTTTTATATCGTGTTCTATAAGAGGAAGAAATTCGCATTTTAGCTGTAGCACATCATAAGCGCAAGCCATTTTATTGGAGTAAACGAAAGTAGGTTTTAAGATCAATAAAATCTCTGGTTTTTATATGGATTCCTTAACTATTCAATATCGTCAGATTATAAATTTTTAAAACAAAGTTTGTGAATATAGTGATAAAATGAGTGTTGTTACAGCCTATTTTGTACAATCTTAAATTATGTTATGTTGCGAGAAAAACTCAAGCAAGAATTAGATCATCTCGATGAAGAACAACTGGAAAAAATAGCTGATTTTATAGCTTTTATTCAGTTTCAATCTCAAAAGTTTTCTGACACTACTCCATTATGGCAAAAATTAACACCAGAAGCAAGGGCGAGTGAGTTTCGAGATTGGGTTTCTCAACTTCCTGAAACTGGTGTGAGTTTGAGTGATGCAGCTTTTTGTCGAGATAGTATTTACGAAGAATGACGAGATATATTATTGATACTAATGTTGTGATGCGCTTCTGTAATCCTTCTGATGTTCAGCATCACCTTGCAACAGAGGCCATATCTCGTTTACTCACGCAGGGAGATGAATGTTTTTTGACGGCGCAAATACTCGTCGAGTTTTGGGCTGTAGCTACACGACCAGTTGAAGTTAATGGTTTAGGTGGAGTGTGGAAACAACGCGCAAGACTATAGACCAAGTTCTGAGGCGTTTTCCATTACTGAAAGAGTCGGAAGATATTTTTCCCAATTGGTTAAATTTAGTAACGACTAATAAGGTAATGGGTAAACGCACTCATGATGTGCGTATCGTGGCTGTTATGCTTGCTTATCAAGTTACCCATATTTTAACTTTTAATCCCAGTGATTTTTTGTTAACTACAAGTATTGTTAATGAATACTTAATTGCTGAATTGAAAATGAAAGCTTCTGCTTTCACATCAAATCATAATAAGGAAGATATTGATGTTCTGATTTGTTGGGAAGATGATGCAAAGATTAAAGATTCTCTACCAAGTAAGGTAGTAGTTTTAAGAGATGTTCTAGAAAAAGCTATTGAGGCAAAGGAGATTGAATTATAATGTAATTATGGGTTTGAAATAAAATAATACTGAATTTAGTACCTTTTGTTGTTTAGAAAGCGATCGCATTTTCTGGATGTAGAGTAGAGAGTGCGATCGCATTTCTGATAGTAGATTAAACAGCGATCGCATTTCTGATGTAGAGTTAGGAGCGATTATTCAGCTTCATCCTGTAGATCAAGTGCGAATTTAATCGCTTGCTGAATTTCTAGCATAACTTCCTCTGGTAACTTGCCCAATTTTCTCTCTAGTCTTATTGTGGGAATAGATCCAATACCCTGAACATTAGCTGTAGAATCTCGCTCCAGAAATTGCAGTCTAGGTAGTGCAACCTCATAAAGACTTCCCCGATTTTGGGTAGTTAGTGGTACATAAATTACCAACGCTCGTGGTGGGTCAGGATCATCACGAGATACAATCACAATTGGGCGTGTTTTTGCAGCTATACCCAAGTCTGCAAGCCAAACTTCACCAAGCTTAGGGTTCATCTAACAAATCCAACACTTCTTGTTCTACTGTACGAGTTCTGAGAATGTCTAAAACATCTTGATCTGCCATTTCGATAATTTCTAGAATACAACGGCGAACTTGATCTGCTACGGCTGGTTGCCAGTAATTTAACTTTGTATTTAGTTCTTCAATTAAAGCATCCATAATAATTCTGTATACTTCTAAATATCAATATTAAACTAATTTTCAACCAAAGTACATTTCTAATTAATAATTTGATATACAATAATATCTAGAAACCTTGCCCAAAATATACGGTTATGGCGATAGTTGTTTCCCTTAGTCCAGAATTAGAAGCTAGACTGCGAGAGAAAGCAGCACAGCAAGGACAAGATATTAGTTTTGTCGCGGCTGAATTGTTGGAGAATATCCTAGACTGGGAATTACAAGACTCAGAAGCAGCTATTCAGGGTATTCAGCAAGGATTAGAAGACTTTGAAGCAGGTCGTTTTCGTTCTTTTGATGATTTTGCTGATGAGCAGCGCTTCAAGTATAACCTACAACCTTTAATGTCACAAGGATAAAAAAAATGGACGCTACAAAACTGAACGACACAACCATAGAACTATCAGATATTACAGCTTGGGACAAAAACGGAAATAAAATTTTAGTATCAAAAGTTAGAGCTAGAGATATTGTAGAAGATATTACTGCCAAAATCGAAAATATCCTCAAATTTGAACAAGAACATAATAGAGTGATAATTCCTTATGCAATGACAGCTACCCGTGAAGAAATTAAATTTTTTCAATGGGATGGGGAAAAGTTAGAAGATGTCTACACCTTCCCAACTCATGAAGTTTTGTCTGAATATGATCCAGAATTTAGTCATAAAAAGAGGATTTTTGAATATTATTTAGAAACATTAGTAGAAGGATGGTTAAGAGATTTAGCTGAGAATTGGAAAACAGATAATCCCCCAAAATCACAAGAATTAACCCAGATAGGTTTTGTAGATAAAATTGCTGATGCTGCACAATAAAGGCGAGTAAATTTAATGATTACGCTTTACATAGAAACTAATTTTTTTATTGACTTTGCAAAAAAAACAGGATCAAGATACTGAGAATTTAGTAAATTCCCAATATCCTGAAGTAACAACAAAAATTAAAATAGTAACTCCTGCAATTTGTTGTATGGAATCTCTTTCTGTACTAGAAAGTGAAAGAAACAGAAGCAATCGTTTTAAAAAGAACTTAGATGATGAAGTTAGTAAACTAAAAGGAGATAGAAACTCAACATACTCTGGAGACATCAAATTATATCTACGACAAGCAATTATTAAGAATAATGAGAGAATAAATGAGATTAATACTCGTCTTTTTGATGTTTTAGAATGGGCTACTAAAACTGTAGACTTAATACAATTAAAACCAGATATTCTCAGTAAAAGTATGGAAAATATACTTATTAATGATCCTACAGACAATTTAATTTTACACTGTATTCTTGATCATTATCAAACATCTACAAATGAGAAAAAAGTTTTTTTGAGTGGAAATCATACAGACTTTGGTAAACCAGAGATTAAAGAAATATTGCAGGAAGCAAGTATAGAAATATATTTTGTCAAGACGGGAGATTTTTTAGGATGGTTAAATTCACAGTTTTAATTATTGGGTAATATTGCATTTCCGATGTAGAGTGAGAGCAATACCTTCGGTGCGCTATCTCTACGAGACGCTACGCGAACGCTAACGCATTTATGATGTAGAGTTAAGAGCAATATCATATTAAACTATTAATCCAGTTTTTGGAGATGATTCATGCAGTGGCAACCAATAGAAAACCTACCAGCAAATTGGCAAAACTTAGCAAGTGCTGAGTTATCATCTTTAGTAACATTTTGGAATGAACAAGCAGAACGTCTACGTTCCTCTGGAGAATTTAAAATCTTTAGGGAAAGGTTGTGTCGAGAAATTGCCATTGAAACTGGAATTATTGAAAGATTATATACCCTTGATCAAGGAATTACTCGGATACTAATTGAAAAAGGAATTAATGAAGCTCTTATTCCTCATAATCCTACCAATCCCCCTATCAAACAAGTTGTATCTCTGATCCAAGATCAAGAAGCAGCTATTGAAGGACTATTTGATTTTGTCGGTGGACAGAGAACCTTATCTAATTTTTATATCAAAGAATTACATCAACTGCTAACTCAAAATCAAGATAGTACAGAAGCTAAAACATCTTCAGGGCAAATTATTCGTGTTTCTCTCATCCGGGGTGATTGGAAACGACAACCTAATAACCCTGAAAGACCTAATGGAATAATACATGAATATTGTCCTCCTGAACAAGTTGCATCAGAAATGGATAATTTGATTCAATGGCATCATGAACATAGAAAACAAAACATTCCTCCAGAAGTTGAAGCAGCATGGTTACATCATCGGTTTACACAAATTCATCCATTTCAAGATGGTAATGGTAGAGTAGCTCGATGTCTTGCTAGTTTAGTTTTCATACAAGCTGGATTGTTTCCTTTAGTTCTCACTCGTGACGATAGAGCAGTTTATATTGAAGCTTCAGAACAAGCAGATCAAAGAAATTTATTACCTTTGATTAACTTATTTTCTAATAGTCAAAAACAGGCATTTCTTCGTAGTCTTCGTTTATCTGAACAAGTTTTGTCAGAAACACGCCGCGTTCAAGCTGTGATTTCATCTATCACTGAGAAAATTAAGCAAAGCCAATCTGTTACTATTTCGGATCGCTGTCAAAAAGTTGAGGGATTTGCTGCAAATCTGTTTGAAATTGCATCTGTTCGCTTACAAGATATCGCTACTGAAATTAAGTTATCACTTCAAAATCTAGTGAGTGATGCTCAGATTTTTACACGCACTGCACCTGCACGTGATCCTAAATCATATTATCATCGCTTCCAAGTGGTAGAAACAGCTAAACAATTAGGATACTTTGCTAATCTTCGTCCCTATCACAGTTGGATACAATTGGTCATAAATGTAGAATCAACAACAACAATTTTACTTTCTTTTCATGTTGTTGGACATGAATATCTTGGCTTACTTGCTTGTTCTGCTTGTGCATATCACAGAGATAATACAGAAGAGGGTGAAAAAAATATTAGTAATATTAGTGATATTCAAGCATTAACAGATTCTCTATTTCAGTTTTCTTATGCTGATGATGAGATAAATCTGAAAGAACGTTTTAAGCAATGGTTAGAAGATGTGATTGTTACTGGTTTAGAGTATTGGAATGAGAGTGTTTAACAAGCATAGTAAGAGCGATACCTTTGGTGCGCTTCGCTAACACATTTCTGGTGTAGAGTTAATGGCGCGATACATTTTGTAAAAAATGAGTAAACTTGAACCAAAGTTACTAGATGTAGTAGCACTCACAGTTGATTTACCTGAATATAACTTATTACGTGGTCAAGTTGGTAAGCTGTTACACAGCTAAATTGTATAATCCTAATATTCTGAACTCTTGTTTAACAGGCAAGATGCCTGTTCCACTTATACAAATTAAATGCACAACAGCTTACTAGCTAAACTAACAGATTTTAACCAAAACTTAGCTGTTGAGTCATCTCTATCAATATGTATATGGGGAGGTTCATTAGGTTAATGACTGTAAAAGTAGAAACGGTAAGAACCAATTCTGAAAACGGTTGGCATATTTGAATATTACACTAAAACTATTATTTCTCATGTTTTGATTATGTCCCATTTCCCATTTCCTATTACTTACCTGTTAATTTCACCAACCCAATACCACCAAAATACAACCCTAAAACCGCCCCTGCTAATAAACTCTGAGTTAAAGGATCAGTAGAAGGTGTTAACACCGCACCTAAAACCACTGCAACCATAATCACAAACCGCCAACCGGCTAACATTTGATTTGAAGAAACAATACCTAAATTACTTAACAATAATTGAATCACGGGAACTTGAAAAGCTAAACCAGTGCTGAATAACAACAATAATACAAATTCAAAATATTTTTCAATTGACCATAGTTGTTCTACCACATCAGCACCGTAGCTAACAAAAAAGTTTAAAGCTGCGGGAATAAGTAGAAAATAGGCAAATACTAACCCACCCAAAAATAAAATACTCGAACCAAAAACTATCGGTGCTAATAAACGACGTTCACGACGAGTCAAACCGGGTAATACAAATTGCACAATTTGGTAAAGTATAAAAGGAGTGGCCAGCACTAAACCACTGTAACCAGCAACTTTTAAGGAGACAAAGAAATATTCTCCTGGTGCTAGTTGCAGAAATTTGATACCGTTTGCAGGAACTTCCAGTATTTGTACAAGTGGTTTAACAACGACAAAGCAACCAACCACACATACAGCTACAGCTATTAAAGAATAAAAAATGCGCGATCGCAATTCTTCCAGATGATCGAAAAACGACATTTCTACTTCATCTGGTAACTCATCTAAGGGATCAACTGCTGAGTTACTGTATCCTTCTTTGTCAACATTGGGAGAATTAATAGTATCTATGTCTGGTGATGATGTCATGAGTCAGTTTCTAGGCAACATTCCTTAACTATTTTATCTTCCAGCGCGACTAGCAACAGAGGTTTTCTTAGTTTTGGGAGATGGAGAGGAGCATTCGGGCGACCATTATCAATTTTATGACCAGGCTATTTTCCTGTAAGGGCGAAGCATTCGGGCAACAAATTATCAATTTTATGACCAGGCTATTTTCCTGTAAGGGCGAAGCATTCGGGCAAC
>NZ_JAQMTI010000198.1:0-19111 GCF_028329225.1 Sphaerospermopsis kisseleviana CS-549
AGGAAGATTTTAGACAAGAAATGTACTTCGGCTTCGCTCAGTACAAGGTCTGTTGAGCGTCAGTTTTTGTTACCAATCGTACATCATTTGTACGGCTTTCCTCCCTTGTCCACTGTCCTTCCTTGTCCCCCAAGTCTTGCCCTCACAACAATGTAAAATACCTACCCTTGTGAGAAGATGCCCACCCCACAAGAGTTTCATGATTATGATTTGTACCTCATAAGAATGAAATCTGCTGTATAACCGATTTATCTGAAATAGCGTAAATTGTTCTGATCTTGATATTGATTAATAAATTCTGCGTTTTCAACTTCTATTTTTGACAACAAATCAACAGGAAATTCTTGGGGTGAATATTGGGGATTATACCACGATTGCTGATTAAAATATGCTTGTAACTCAGGAGTATTAAACCTGCGTCCGTGAACTGCAAATATTGTGTTTCTCATAATATCTAATTCATAACCACTTTTACCAGATAAATCTGCTGCTGTCACCCGTCTTTGCGAAAGCCAAAAATAATTATTATTGATATTTGTGTTATTTACTGGTGATGTATCAGATATGGAAACCTTAAAAATTTCCTTGAAATATACACGATCAGGTGATGTATTAGCGTCTTTACTCGCAAGCACACAATAAGCATCTGAATTAACTTGTCCATAGGTTTTTAGAAAGTTGATACAATTCGTGCGATCACTAAACCAATTTGCGTATACTTGATATAAACGCTTTCCTGATAGATTTGGATAATCTGGTATCCAAAACATTCCAGCTTGAGAATAACCTCTAACTTGTAAAGTTCTAACTTGTTGAGTAGCAGTTGGTAAATCTTTAAAGGCAGAATCAGCTACAAAATAAAATGAATTATTGACTACAGATTCATCTGCTAATGGGGGATTAACTTGAGTCTGTGTTGCGTCAGTAGATTGAGGTGAAGTATTTTTAGATGATTCTGTTTTTTGTTCTTCCTGAGTTGGTGATGAAGATTCTACTGAATTTTTATTTGAGGAAGATAGAGTTGTATTTGTGTTATTGGCAGATTCAACAGGTGGAGAAGATTTATTAATCGCCAATCCAATAATAATAGAACCACCTATCAAACTACTAGCGATAATACTAGGTAGAATCATTCCTGTTTGTTTATTATTCTGATTAACTGGTTGATTTGTATTCCCTGGACTAACTGTAACTGTATTTTGCAGTGGAGGAGCAATTATTGTTTGAGTAACTGGTGATTGACTATTAATAACTGACTTTATTTGCAAAGCATCCAACATTTCCTGAGCAGAAGTAAATCTTTCTCTGGGATGATAAGCAATAGATTTATCAATGACTTTTGCTAAATGAGGATTTATATTACTAGCAAAATTTTGCCAAATTATTTTCCCTGTTTGCGGATCTGTTTCCAAGGTTTGAGGCGGTTTACCAGTTAATAAATAAATTGCTGTTAAACCTAAACTATATAAATCACTAGAATAAACTGGTCTTCCTGCTGCTTGTTCACTGGACATAAATCCCGGTGTACCAATAATAATAGAACTGGTAGGATTTCCTTGCGAATTTAACACCGTTCCCATTGATTCACGCACTGCACCAAAATCAATTAAGACTGATTTATTATCACTTTTACGAATAATAATATTATCCGGTTTAATATCTCTGTGAACTATTTTTTGTGAATGAACATACTTCAAAACAGGCAATATATTAACTAATAATTCCTCAATAGCATTTTCAGTAAATAATCCCTGCTTTTGCATTTTCGCTGTTAAAGTATCTCCTTCTATCCACTCCTGAACTAAGTAAAATTCACCCCCTGTAGAAAAATAAGCATATAAAGCAGGAATTTGATCAGATGCACTACCAAGGGTTTCTAAAATAGCTGCTTCTCGTTGGAATCTTTCTTGTACTATTTGGTAAATTTGCGGATTATTGTGAATTGGTTTTAATTGTTTTACCACACAAAGGCGCTGTGATGGCATATTGGTATCTTGAGCGAGAAAGGTTTCACCAAACCCACCAGATCCCAGGGTGCGAATGACTTGATAGCGGTTGTTTAGCAGCATTGTTTTTATTAATGATTAAGTACGATATCTCTAATACCCATATTTTCGTTTTTTATTTGCAGATTGACTAGCTCTTGATTCTAAGGTAAATACTGGTATTTCCTCTAATTCATCTTCAGTTAAATTATACTGTTCACAAACTAAACTGAGGCGATTTCCAGGAGTTTTCACAGCGTTAACAGAATGGGTTAAATCTCCTTGAAAGTAAACCAGGGTATTAGTTTGAGGTTTAACTTGTCCCACTTGGCGTTTAGTTGATTTTAACACCAATTCTCCCCCTTCCATGTTTTCTGGTACTCGCACATAAAGAACACTAACTAGGTTGGGTGGTTCAATTGTTTTACAATAAGAACGCAAAGAACGATCTATGTGTGGATCAACGCGAGAACCTTCTTTTAATAGTAAGGGATTGAGATAAAAAGCATTACAATTAGGTTGCAATGCTAAATCTAAATAAGGTTTAAAAAAGGGAAACTTTTCTATAACTTTGGGTAATCCCTGACGCTGAAAAACCACAGAAAATCCTTTGGTGTTGATAAAATCACGATTAAGATTGTTGATAGCAAAGTAAGGACTAGATTGAATTTCACCCCACAAGTCATTGAGGTAATTATTAGGTAAAACGTTGGTTTGTAGTTGATAGTATTTCATGTTTTTAGTTCATAATTTTATTTGATAAATTAACTACACAGATACCCGAATTATAAATTATAACTTATAACTTATAACTTATAAATTATGAGTAATTTACAAAATAAACAAGAAGTCGGGTATCTTATTTTTAAATTTACAAATTTTGCAAAATTCGCTCAATCATCCCGTTTGCTTGGGAAGCATAACCACCACCAAATAAATTAAAATGATTTAAAATGTGATATAAATTATAAAGGGTTTTCCGTTGTTCATAACCCTGATCTAAAGGTAATATTTCTTGATAACCTTGATAAAAAGCTGGTGGAAAACCACCAAATAATTCTGTCATGGCAATATCAACTTCGCGATCGCCAAAGTAAGTTGCTGGATCAAAAATTACGGGTTCACCATCAACTGTAAATCCGGCATTTCCTCCCCATAAATCACCATGTACTAAAGCTGGTTCAACATGATGATTTGCTAATAATTCGGGAATAGCTGCTAATAATTTTTCTGCTAAAGGAAATCTTCCTCCCTTTCTTTTTGCTAGTTGAAATTGATAACCTAAACGATGTTCTGTATAAAATTCTCTCCAGTCAGATTTCCAAGTATTAATTTGGGGTGTAGAACCAATAGTATTATTCAGATCCCAACCGAAACCTTTTTTACTAATGGTTTTGTGCATTTCTGCTAGGTTTCGTCCCATTTGTTGCCAAGATTTGTTATTACCACCGTTCATTTCTAGCCATTCTAATACTATATAACTAGAATTATTTGTATTTCCCCAACATACAGGTTTAGGAACACGGATAGTTTTGGTTTCATACATTTGTTGTAAACCCAGCATTTCTGCTGCAAACATTTCTCCCTGAGTAGCTTTGTTGAGTTTCACGAAGTAGGTGATTTTATCATTACTAATGGCATAACCTTGATTAATACAACCACCGCTTACAGATGAATGTTGAGAGGTTTGAAATTTTTGTCCTGTTACTTGACTTATATGGTGATCTATTTCTTGCCAAATCATGGTTTTTTATTGGTTATAGGTTATAGGTTATTAGTTACGCAAAAGGCAACGAAAGTAGGGGTAATACCCTTCGGGAAGCAAGCTACATGAATTACCCCTACGCAAGAATAAGGTTTTTAGTCATATCTTGCGTAAGTCCTATAGGTATTGGTTATTAGTAAGAAGTAAAAGTTATAGAATAGTATATTACCAATTACCAATCACCAATTACCCATGACTAATTTGGTTTGATGACAACTACACCATAAGCTGAGGGTGAAAGATATTTTTGTGCAGCTTGCATTAAATGATTTTCGTCTTGGTTTTGGATATATTGGGGATAATTAAATGCTGGTTCTAACTCACCTATTAAAGATTGATAATAACCATATAAACCAGAGCGATCGCTTGGTGTTTCATTGCCAAATATAAACCTATTTGCTACTCGTCTTTGCACACGAGCAATTTCTGATTCTTTAACTAATTCTGTGTGTAGTTTTTCCAAATGTTCAATGATTGCTGTTTCTACTGCTGGTAAGTTTTCTACATCACATTTAGCAGAAATAGTAAATACTCCTTGGAGTTTATAATTACTATTACTCACAGAAATTGAAGAAACTAAACCTCTTTCTTCCCGCAGATCATGGACTAATCTAGATGTCCTTCCATGTCCTAAAATTCCCGCTATCACATCTAAAGCATAAGTGTCATTTAAATCAATCAATCCAGGTACTCGCCATAATATTATTAACCGGGCTTGTTGCAGACTTTCATCAATAAATTCCCGACGCACAATTTCTGTAAATGCTGGTTCTGTAACACCTGTTAAATGTTGATTTTTTGATGTTAAGCTTTTTGATGTTAAGCTTTGTGATTTTTGACTGTTTTTTTCAAATCCCTCAGCGACAATTTCTATTAATTCTTCCACTGGTAAATTACCCACAGCAACCGCAGTTATGGAAGATGGTTGATACCAAGTTTGATGAAATTCTCGCATCTGTTGGGGTGTAACTTGGGATATTACAGCTTCTGGACCGAGTACCGGACGACGATAGGGTAAAACATCAAAAGCGGTTTCCATTGTGTGCCGATAAATGCGCCTTCTGGGATTATCTTCTGAACGTCTAATTTCTTCTAAAACTACTAATCTTTCTCTTTCAAAAGCTTCTTTAGGAATGCTAGGATTACACACTACATCTATTTGCAGTGGTGCTAATTCTGCAAAATCTTTGGGCGCAGTCGTAATATAAAAATGTGTATAATCTTGGCTGGTAGCCGCATTTGTTACTGCACCTCTTTCTTCAATGCGACGTTCAAACTCACCACTGGCTAGTTTTTCTGTACCTTTAAATACAATGTGTTCTAAAAAGTGAGCCATGCCGTTGATAGCATCTGACTCCACAGCAGAACCGATTTTTACCCATACATTCAGGTTCACTGCTTCTACTGGCATTTGCTCGGCAATAATGGTTAAACCGTTAGGTAGAGGATGCACCTTGGGAGCGTGAAGACGAGGAGATTTTAACAGAGTTGATGTCATTGGTGGTGAGGGCTATGTTACTGCTTATATCTTACAATGCCTTTGATGGTGTTAGCAGTGGTCTGGGTTGGGGGAGTTGTGGGGGATGTTTTTATCTAAATAAATCTAATTGTCAAATTTAAGCAATTAATATAAATCATCAATGCGAGCAAATTTAGCATAACTTTGACTGCGTTTACTTATTTCTTTAATCATATCTATTGCTTCTGAAATCTCTAAATGGTGAGCAAGGTAAGGAATAATATAAAAAAGAGCAAAAGCACTATATTCTTTATCTAATTTACAATATTCTTTCAGTATATCTATTGCCTCTTGATTACCATCTGTAGCATATTTCAGGAATATTAATAATTTTTTCACCTGATCACTCCGATGTTCCCTTAAATCTTTTCTATTAAGTTCAAATATTTCTTCAACAACTTTTCCACGTCCATCTTTTCCATAAATACTAGCTAATTTAGTATTCGCATCCCAATAAAAATCAAGATGTTGATATATATCAGAATTTTCATCCGTAGGATCAATTAATAAGGGAGCATCATCACAATCTAAAGGAAATTTTTCTCCTTTATGTCGCTTATTATTGCAAACTTCACAAGAGTAGAGAAAATTATTCCAGTCAAAAGTTAAATTAACATATTGAGATTTAGGTTTAAAATGCTCAATATGTCCTGTTGAAATCTCAACTTTGCGTTCACAGAAAGCACATTTACCAGCAAACATATCATACAGTGGTTGCTTAACGGGATTTATCCCACTTTTTTTGTCTTTACCTGGATTATATTTATTTTGGGCATTTTCTACTTTTTTCTGTGCTGCTTGAATGTCTTGGGGGTTTGGTTTAGGATTACTTTTGACTTGTTCAAGATTAGTAATTGCTGCTTGTAGTTCTTTTAACCATGTCTGAGATTTTTGTTTCAGAATATTTGGTTCATTTGTTCTTTGTACTGGAATCATTTAAGATTTTCCTCTAAAAACCTATTAATTTTATCGTCTAAACTACCGGGTTCTGGTTTACCTCCTATTGGTTTAAATTCTTTCATAAATTGTCTTAATTCTTCGTATTCTTGTATTTCTTCTACCGTTAAATTATTTCTCTGGCCTGTAAGATAATCATAACGATCAATTTTATCTTGTACATCTGGAGAATGTGTTGAAACCAAACCAAAAGCAGGACTTCTTAAAATATAATCAAAATCATAAGCTGCTATGTTCTTAACTTCCTCTATTTGAACTTCTCCATTGATCATTTTTAGTTTTAGAGTCAGTGCATCATCTCCAGCACCAGCAGTAATAAAAGGACTATGAGTAGCCACAAAAAACTGTATATTAGGAAAAACAGTTCTAAGCTTTTTAGCAATCAACCTTTGCCAAACAGGATGTAAGTGAATATCTAATTCATCTATGAGTACAATACCTGATGCTTCTCTTGGATCTTTATCTTCAAGATGGGAAAATGTTTGCAGTAAACGCCAAATTAAATCTCCAGCTAAAGCAATAATACTACGAAACCCATCTGATAATTGGGTGATAGGAATTAGCTGATTTTCTAATGAAAAAATAATAATTCCATCATTGCTAACCTGATCTATTTTAATATTTCCAGGTAAAAGTTCTAGAATAGCATCTTCCCCTAATCTTCTCATTTCTTTAGATTGAGAATCATCAGGATTTTTAGCAATGCGATAATCTAAAAAAACCATCCATTCTTCAAAAGTGCTTAAACTATCATTTTCATTAAACTGCGTGTTGAAATTAGTTTCACGATTTTTTCTTTTAAGTTCTCCTAATCTTACTGGATATCTTTCAGTACGTGAAAGGCGACGAAATGGACCATAACCAGCAGCGAACCAACCCTGAGAATCTAAAGTAAAAGCATTTGTTCTTAACCATTCAATGGTTTCTGAGTTTTTAGCATTTAGTGTATTTGCTGGATAATTGTCTTTACCAATTCTAGTATTTTTATCACCTATAAAAAAGTAAGAATAATCATAGGAAAATTTATTCCTACCTCTATTTTGCATCATACCTTCATCATCATTATTTTTCTGTATATTTGCTGTTAACTGACCATATTGTGAATCATTTCTTACCCAACTTTGTGGTAACGACATCAATTTCTTTGCTGCATCTGGTCCAGCTAATAGCAAGGCTATTGCTTGCATTAGTGTACTTTTTCCTACTCCATTTTCACCTAATAAAGTAATCCATTTATATGGTTTATTTCTATTTTCAAAGGATATTGTTTGATATGAAAATCCTTTTATATTTTTGAGTTCAATACTTTTTAGCCACATTATAATGTACCTCTTTGAATCAAAATCAAGTCTAAATTAATTCCAATTTATGCTTGACAATAATTTTATCCTCACTCTCTCAAATAGTATATCCTATTTTTGTGGTTTCATTTATTTCAGGCGGGCAAGATGCCCACCCCACAATTATTAAACAGCTACATTATCAGCTTTTCGCCATTGTCGGAAAAACAGAAATGTTTTTTGGAGCTTCAGAAGAAGTTAAAAAATTCTCTACTAACAATTTTTGGAAAGTACCTACTGACACTTGCCAGTTAGTAATTATTTGCTGCAAATCTTGAAGTTTCTCCGCTGCTGTATTTCCTGATAAAGAATAGTTGAAATTACCAGAAAATAAAATTGCTGCCGCTACTTTATCAGGAAACTGTACATTTGCTTGGTTAATACTTAAATTTAGTATTCCCCGTTTTAAAGGATAACTTAACTGCAAGGACGCATTCACTTTTGCACCTTCAAATTCTTGCCATGAACCAGGTGCTAATAGTTTACCATTGATGTATTGATAGGCTTCTAGATCAGAGTTAAAAGTTACAAATCCTCTGGGGTTGATTCCTACTCGTTGATAATCAACTTTGGATAATTTTTCTACTAGCTGTTGGGTAATTTTGGGGATGTGAATTTCTGCCTGTTCTTTTGTACCTATAGCCTCAACTACTGTGACATTATTAGGCTGGGCAACAATTCCTACACCAGTTTTGTAAAAAATCTGCACTACAAAATTGTTAAAAACAGGCTCTCTTGCTAATTCCCAATCTGCGGGAACTATACCAGTATATTTCAAAAAGTCAGGGGTAATCACTGTGTGATTCAAATTTCTAGCAGTGATAGCGATCGCTAATTCTTGAATTTCAAAATTTTTACTCATGTTTAATTTTGTCTATTATTATCGCAGCAGAAATACTGTATCACAAAGTCATAGGTGATAGGTGATAGGTGACAGGTGACAGAAATATATTCCACATCACCAGACTGAATTGAAAATTATGTAAAATTATGAGTAGTAATATTAAGAATTGTAAAACAGGTATTCATGCCTAGTCTATCCCTGAACAAAAACCAAACCCGTGTGATCGTCGTCGGTGCGGGAATAGGTGGACTAACCACCGCAGCATTATTAGCACATAGAGGTTATAGCGTTTTAACCCTAGATCAAGCTTTAGTTCCCGGTGGTTGTGCTTCCACCTTTAAACGTCAGGGTTTTACTTTTGATGTCGGTGCAACTCAAGTTGCAGGGTTAGAACCTGGGGGTATACATCACCGCATTTTCTCAGAATTGAATATAGAATTACCTGAAGCAACTCCTTGTGATCCTGCTTGTGCGGTATTTTTACCAGGAGAAAATACACCTATTAATGTTTGGCGAGATCCGGAAAAATGGCAAGAAGAACGCCAAAAACAATTTCCTGGAAGTGAAGGTTTCTGGCAATTATTAGCGACTTTATTTAATGCAAGTTGGGAATTTCAAGGACGTGATCCGGTGTTACCACCCCGAAGTTTCTGGGATATTTTACAGTTAACAAAAGCTGTTCGTCCGAGTACATTTATTACTGCACCTTTTACCTTATTTACTGTTGGGGATGCTTTAAGATTATATGGTTTAGGAAATGATAAAAGACTGCGGACATTTTTAGATTTACAACTAAAATTATATTCCCAAGTGAATGCCGAAGAAACCGCTTTACTTTATGCAGCTACAGCATTGAGTGTATCCCAATCGCCCCAAGGATTATATCATTTACAAGGAAGTATGCAAATATTGAGCGATCGCCTAGTTGAATCTTTAGAAAGAGACAATGGTAAATTATTAATGCGTCACACCGTAGAAAAAATAAATGTAGAAAATGGCAAAGCTAACGGTGTAGTAATTAGAAATCAAAAAACTGGCGAAGTTTGGACAGAAAAAGCAGATCATGTAATTGCTAACGTCACTGTACAAGACTTAGTAAGATTATTAGGAGAAAAAGCACCATCGGGATATAAACATAGAGTAGAAAAATTACCACCTGCTTCCGGTGCTTTTGTCGTTTATATCGGTGTTGATCAAAGTGCTATTCCTGATGATTGTCCGCCCCATCTCCAATTTATGTATGATATTAATGGACTAATTGGGGAAAATAACTCCTTATTTGTATCTGTCAGTCATGAAGGAGATGGACGCGCACCAACAGGAAAAGCGACAATTATTGCATCTTCTTTTGTTGATTTTACCCAATGGTGGAACACAGAAAACTATCAAGAATTAAAAGCAAAATTTACCCAAGATGCAATTTCCAAACTTGCTCAATATTTCTATTTAAAACCAGAAACCATCATTTATGTAGAAGCTGCCACACCTAAAACCTTTGCCCATTATACAGGTAGAGAAAAGGGAATTGTGGGCGGAATTGGGCAAAGAATACCGACATTTGGACCCTTTGGTTTTGCCAATCGTACACCTATTAATAATTTGTGGTTAGTGGGTGACTCAACCCATCCAGGAGAAGGTACAGCAGGGGTAAGTTATTCAGCATTGACAGTAGTTAGGCAAATTCAAGCGCAAGAAAAGCGTTAGAGGCTAAATGAAGATAACAAAATTAAAGTAAACAGAAAATTTTGTTATATTCAAATCTATCACCTGTGAGAAAAAGAAACTATGGTAACAACAGCAATACCCGCAGAAACCAGAGTTTTACTAGAAAACATCTCCTGGCAGACATTTAAAACCATGCTAGTGGAAATGGGTTCAGAACGTGCAAATAGAATTTCTTACCATCAGGGAAATATAGAAATTATGACTCCACAAAAACCTCATGAAAACGCAAATCGGTTAATTGAGGTTTTTGTCGGGGTATTGTGTGAAGAATTTAGTTTAGAAGTTGATCGCGTTGGTTCACTCACATTAACTAGAGATGATTTAGAATATGGTGCAGAACCAGACAGTGGTTATTATATCCAGAATGAATTATTAGTCAGAGGAAAAGAGAATATTGATTTAGCCTTTGATCCACCACCAGACTTAGTGCTAGAAGTGGAATATTCACGACCTAAAATAGATAAATTGAAGCTTTATGCTGCAATGGGAATTTCTGAATTTTGGCGTTACAACGGAACTTCATTAAGAATCTACATTCTGACAAATGGGCAATATTCAGAAACTCAAATCAGCCCCACTTTTGCACCTATCCAAATCACAGAAATTCCTCGATTTATTGCGGAAAGTAAAAAAATTGGACAAATGTCCGCAACTCGCGCTTTTCGTAATTGGGTGAAACTGGCACTAAATGATTGACACTCTCCTGCCTAAAGGCGTTCGCACTGTCAACTTCACCAATCACCCATTACCCATTACCCATTACCCATTACAAACCATTACCAGTTGATGATGGAGATGGTTCAGCTTCAGGTGATGGAGTAGGTAATGACTCCAGCGATGATGTAGGTAATGTTGTAGGTGATGTCCGAGGAATGAGGAATTGTCTCCAAGTTCTAATTTGTAGTTGGGCATCTCTGTAAGCAGAACTACCACGAGGAATCAATCTAGCAGTTTCAATACTTCTAGGAATATCAAACTCGCTTTGAGAACGTGCCATTTGTAATATTTGCTGACTCCATTGATCAATAGCCACGTTAACATCCATGCGTAAAATGTTACGGTTGGAAACTCGATCAGCTATGCGGATGGCCTCAGCTAAAGCTTCTGGTGTGCCAGCAATAGCCACTTCTCTGGCTTTTTTCCAGTTTTCTCTCGCCCTAATTTGTTCTTGCCAAGTATCCACTGATGCTTGTGCTTCACTAGCCAGCGCCCTTCCTGATGAAGCGATTTTTTGAGCTTCCCTAATCGCAGTAGTTAAATCACCACTTTCAGCAATAATTCGTGCTTGGTCTAAATAAGGTTGGTCTTGAATACGCTGAATTTTAGCCGTCCAATGGCGGATTTTTTTCCGTGCTTCTGGATATAATGCACGACCAGAGCGAATTTGACTAGCTTCTGCGATCGCAGTTTGCAAGGAGTTAATATCCTCTAACAGAGCTATTTGATCAGCACGGTCTAAATAAGGTCTGTCTTCAATAGTTTCTACTTGGGATTGCCAACGATTCATCTCCTGTCTAGCTTCTGAAGCGCGGGGGTTGCTATTGGGAATCATCTGAGCTTCAGAAATGGCTGCTATTAAATCATTGATTGTACCTTGACTAGCTAGGGTTCGCGCCTTTTCTAAACGAGTCACATCTTCTATTTCCAATTGCCAACGAGCAATTAATTCTTGTGCTTTAATATATACTTCCCTAGAAGCATCAATTTGTTGAGCTTGGGAAATGGCGCTCTCTAAACCAGCAACCGTACCTATCCAAGCACTTCTTTGGGCTTCACCCAAAACAATAAAATCATCAATTTCTGATTGTAATGAAGCTATTGGCGGAATTTTTCTAGCAATTTCTAATGCTGTATCCGCATCTTGCCTATCCATGCGAGATTGTGCCAATTGCAGTATCTTGCGCCCAAATTCAGGAATTAATTCCTGAGCTTTTTGATATACGTAACTCTCCGACTTAATCGACTCTACCAGCTTGATAGCTGCTAGAATATCATCCACTGAGGCACGTTTTGCTAAACCTTCAGCTTTGTCAAGTTTATCACCATCTTCCCTTGCTGTGACAATGATGCGATTTAGTTCATCATACTTGGTAGTTGACCAATATTGATTGTTGATGCGGAGCAGTTTAGATGACAGCATAAAAGCTGACTGCCAGCGTCTTTCTCCCAGTTCTTTTAATGTTTCGTCATAGATTTCTTCTGCCTTAGACCAGGTAGACTGCCATTTAGTAATTTGCTCTTCTACAATATTACGAGCTTCTAAGTCTTCAGGAATTTGTCGAGCCGTGGCGATCGCTTCTTCTAAATTCCCGGATTGGAAACTTTCCTCAGCCAGCTTTAAAATATCCCTTGACCATTCCTCCAACAAACCATTAATCTGTCCCCTGAGTGGGTGATTTTCTGGTAAGTCTCTCACCAGTGCGATCGCTTGCAGTAAGTCGTTCACATTCTGCTTAGAAGCAGCCAAGGAAGCACAGTGTAAACGTACAGACGCACTAGCTAAAGGCCAAAATATTTTTGGGCAATTTGGCGCTGATGGAAGTTTTAGCAGCATCGACATTGATATAAACCCGATACCGCTAGGAATCAATGTTAATAAAATTGACCACATCACCCAGCTTTTCATCCAGCTTGGCAATTTTACCCATTTTTTACTAGTATCAAAAGATTCCTTTGAATAGTTTTCTATAGGTAATCCTTCTGAATTGTTATCTTGTTGCTGCGTCACTGATTTAAAGTTAGAACCAGTAGGAGGGACACCAGATGATTGAGTTGTCCCGACTTCTGGAGTTCGGGACAATCTTGTATTAGGATCTGGTTTTCTGGCTCTGGTTGGAGAACAACTGTCTGAAATATCCCGATCTGTCATCTCTCACACCAAAGTAATTGAATAGCAGTTCTGATGAAACTGATTATTCCATTTTTGCCATAGTAACTTTCTTTCTCATCATTAAAAAGCTATTTTTTTCATTTTTTATCTTCCTCCACAAATACCATTTATATGTTTGGGCTTTAGTAGTATTTCACACTTATTCTGAAACAGAAGTTTCCCTTTGTAAATCAACTATTAATTGTGCTAGATTATCACCATTTGCTTGATAAACATTGCCACAAAAATCACAAGTAGCTTCCGCACCATCGTCTTTGAGAATCATATCTTGCAGTTCTGCTGCTCCTAGCATTTTCAAAGCTCCCAACACCCGATCAAAAGAGCAACCACAGTGGAAGCGCAACATTTGACTTTCTGGAAAAATCTTCAGATCCATATCTCCCAGCAAATCATGAAAAATCTCTGTTAACGTCTTCCCAGCTTGCATCAACGGTGTAAACCCTGATAAAGCAGATACTCGTGATTCCAGGGTTGTGACTAAAGCTTCATCTCTAGCAGCTTTAGGCAAAACTTGGATTAATATCCCTCCTGCCGCAGTCACTCCTTCTGCTCCTACAAACACACCCACAACCAAAGCCGAAGGAGTTTGTTCTGAATTTACCAGGTAATGAGCCACATCATCACCAATTTCTCCCGAAACAAGTTCTACTGTACTAGAGTAAGGATATCCATAGCCGATATCTCGAACTACATAGAGATAACCACTACCTACAGCACCCCCCACATCTAACTTACCTTTAGCATTGGGAGGCAATTCTACAGATGGATTTCCTACATAGCCCCTGACTGTCCCATCTAACCCGGCATCTACCAATATACCACCCAAAGGACCATCACCCCTGACCCGGACATTGACCCTAGAGCCTGGACGCTTCATACTAGAAGCCATCAGTAAACCTGCTGACATTGTTCTTCCCAGTGCTGCTGTAGCTACATAGGAAAGCTTATGGCGTACTCGTGCCTCCTCTGTTAAGCGTGTGGTAATCACTCCCACCGCTCGAATACCCCCATCCGCTGCTGTAGCCCGTATTAATTTATCTGCCATGAAAACTTTTACAATTTTTAACAAGATGACTTTATATATTGTAAGTTTTTCAGGGAACAGGGAACAGGTCACAGGTGACAGGTGACAGTGAATAAGCAGGGGAGCAGGGGGAAATGATTTGTGTTTTCCCAATCACCAATCACCAATCACCAATCACCAATCACCAATCACCAATTACCAATTACCAATCACCATGCTAGGTACTTTTCAACAAAGCCAACTGCGAATTGAAATTGAAGCATCCGCTGATGCTATTCACGATAGTCTATTAATTCCTGCACAACTGGAAAAATGGCTACCAGGTCAAAGTTTTTCTCCGGGAATGCCAGAAAAGTTAACTTCGGGTTTTGATTTTACTACTTCCACTGGACCTGTGAAAATTCATCACCATGTAGATGTAGCAAAAAATAATTGTTTGCGCTTGTTACTTAGTGGTGGAATTGATGGTTTTCATGAGTGGTACTGGGGGGAAGGTTGGGTACAGTCTCGTTTGGAAGGTGTGTCAATTTTACCTTTGAATTTGGGTCAGACTGTATCTTTACTCAAGTTGCGGGAGTTTTTGCGGGGTAAAAAGGGGTAATTCTCACGCAAAGACGCAAAGGCGCAAAGGGTGAGTCATTTATCTGACTCCCTCTGTTAGAAATTACAATTAAAAGCAAATAATTTATTTTTGATAAATTTATTCACAATACATATCTATATATAGGCGCTCTCTCTCTTGGCTTTTATATAATTTTAAATTATCCAAAACTTCCAATAGTTTAGTATTTTATAACTTCCAAAATTCCCCCCTTTATATTTTCTTAATAATTAATTGAGAATTATTTTTATTTATCAACGGTATTGCAATACTTTTAGCGATCTGCTATGATTTAGAAGAATTTGTAATTTGCATTATTGTGCCTATTTTTAAGACGGCGTTTACAGCAGCAGATTGAAAGTCTTTACCCAGTAACTATTTCAGAACTCTCATAACTGAATATCTGCAAAAAATCTGAGCAAATCATCAAGGTTTCCTGACAAGAGAATTGAGAATTTTTGATGTTGTTATTTGCTGGTTATAATTTTGGGTATTGACAAAAAAAATATTTTGTGATATCTGATCTGTTTAAGGAGGATGAAAAGATTTATTTTATGTAGCTTGAATATCATCTACTTGATATCATTTTAATTATTAGCCCAGAGGCTAATTTCTGGGCTAGTGAAATTCATATTTTATTCAAGTAAAGCCTTTCTTTGAGTATATTCTTCCTCATTAATTAAACCACGTTCCAGAGCAATTTTGAGACTATACAATTTCTCAAAATTATTGACTCTTTTATTTAATTTCACTTGAGCAATTTCAAATTCCTCTTCATCCATAACTCCTAAAGATTTAAGTTCCTCTAACTTTTTCAACTCTGTTTCTACTTCTTTCTTTGTTCTCAATAAAGCATCAGCTTTGTCTTGTTCAGCTTGTTTAGCTTTTACTTCTTTGATTTTTTCTAAAATCTCGGATTTCTCAGCATCTAATTTTTGAATCGGATGGAATAATTTTCCTACAGCATCTTTACTAATTGATTCAGATTTACGCAGATTATCCGCCACTAACTGACCTAATAAAGTATACTGTTTTTCAAGTTTAATGTCTATTTCCTTGATTTGAGTTTCTAATTTGTTAATTTCGCTTTGTCTCTGAGAATCAACTGAGCTTTTAGTCGAAGCTTCTGCTATTCCTTCACTAAAAGTTTGAGTAAAAGTTTTAAAAAATCCTGTCATGATTCGAGTCTCCTGGTAATTTAATGTGGTAAATGTATACTAGATTGATTCCAGAATCTTTTGTTTCTGAAGTTTAAATTCTTCTTCGGAAATTTCATTTGCTTCATATCTTTCCTTTAATTCTTTAAGCAATGCAACTGCTTTAGTATCGGTCTTATAACTTAAAGAGGATTGATTAGAAGCATCCAAATTAGAAATGGGTGATGATGTGGTTTTTCCTCCTTGTCTCTGACGTGCTGACTTGACAGCAATTACTTGTTCTGCTGTAATTGCACTTACACCTAAAAGAGAAATAAAACTGCTAGGATTTTCTTCACTGTTAGATGAACCGATATTAACTAAAACACCCAAAACAATGGTATAACCCAAGATTTTCAGTGGGTTAATTGCTCTATTTAAGTAGATTAATCCAGCAGGAAAAAAGATAAAACTTAAAATTCCTGCTACAATTTCATTTTTTTGAGCTAATTCACTACTGCGATTTATATCTCTTTGGGTAGGGATAAAAGGATTCCAAAGAGATATATTTTCCTTGTTCATACAATTAATAAACCGGGATTACATGAGATTCAAACGATTAGGCAAATTTAAGGATTTGTCAAATAGGAAGATCATTAGACATATCCACTAGATTTGCGTAGAATAAACTTTCTATAAGTTACATAGAACTGATTTACATCTCGCTGTTGAAACTATTTATTTGTTTATTCAAACTCTGGGACAATTCACTACGCTGTTTTAATTATAACAAACGCTTAAATAACAAAAATCTCAAAATATCTTATTTTATCTTGAATTTTCTTATAAAAATTTAAATCAAATTGTCATAAAATGTTATATTTTATCCGAAAAAGCTTGCTAAAATAAATTAGGTGCTAATACTGTTGATCTTTGTTTATTTTATGGATGTTGCAGAAGTTCTACAGATTGCTGATAATTTGGTGTTTGCGGAAACGGGAAAGCATTTAGATGATCTTCAAGAAACCGTCATCAAGGGAGTATGGGAGGGTAAAAGCTATGATAAAATCGCTGAAAATTCCCATTGCAGTGAAAGTTATATTAGAAATATCGGTTACAAACTGTGGAGAATCTTTTCTCAACATTTAGATCAGGATATTCATAAAAGTAATTTCCGTTCTACTTTATCTCGATTAAAGTTAACATCTTCACCAATTGTTATTCAACAGAATAAAAATATTAGTTTTAATTTTTGTCCTTCATATCCTCAACTTAACGCAAATAAACAGTCAAATCATGATCAACAATCATGTAAATATGATTTACAATCATCTCCGCAAATTATGTGTTTTTATGGAAGAGAGGAAGAATTAGAAACTTTATATAATTGGATCTTAAATCAAAACTCTCGTCTTGTTTCAGTATTAGGATTGGGTGGAATTGGTAAAACTACTTTAGTCAAAAGATTTATTGATTTCAACTTAGAAAAATTTGAAGTAATTATTTGGAAAAGTTTAAAATTTCCTAAATCTCTAGATTTATTTATTGACGACTGCTTAAATATTCTTGAAAAAGAAAGTCTAAAAAGTACAGATGATAAATTAAGAAAATTCTTAGATGTTCTCAATGATAAAAAATGTTTAATTGTTATTGATGATGTGGAAAATATATTTGCTAGTGGTAAATATGCTGGAATTTATCTAGATGAATATAAAAATTATCAAAATCTTTTCACTATAATCACAGAAATTAAGCATCAAAGTAGTTTAATCTTAATCAGTCGTGAAAAATGTCCTGAAATGGAATTTTCAGATTCCAAATTATCTGCTATTAAATATTTAGAATTGTCTGGTTTACAAAATGTGGAAGTTTTTAAAAACCAAGGTTTACAGGATGAGAATAGCTGGTTTAATTTAATTAAATTATATGAAGGTAATCCACTTTATTTAAAAGATATTGCTGTTTTAATACAAGATATTTTTGCAGGTTACGTGACTGAGTTTCTCGGTGACAATAACTTAGTTATTACTAAAAATATGCAAGTTTCATTCCATCAAATATTTAACAGATTATCACCCATAGAACAGCAAATAGTATTAGAATTAAGTAAATCTCATCAACCTGTATCTAGGGAAGATGTCAGACAAGGTTTAAACCTATCATCAAACTTATCGTCAATGGAATTGATTAACGGTCTACAATCTTTAAAACAAAGGTATTTACTGACAACAATTGTGCAGGAGAAAGTTTTGTTTCACTTATCTCCTGTGTTTAAAGAATATTTGAGAATAATATAAAAATCCAAAATCAAGTACAGCTTAACATATCAAAAAATGGGTGAACCCGAAAACAGCAACACCAATTTTAACGCAGCTATCCAAATGTAAGAAGAAATGGAAGCACCCAAACAAGTTGAGAAAGTGGAAAAAGCGAAAGGATGAAATATTGATCCACAAAATGTAGGTATTTAGGCTAAATCCCTACTACATTCTTAATTATGAATTATGAATAAATACAAATTACTTCCCCGGTTTCACCACCAACACTGAACAATGCGCTTCTTCCATTACCTGAGTGCTAACAGAACCCTGAACAATTCTATTCATCCCCGTTAACCCGCGACTACCAATAACCACCAGATCAGCTTTGTAAATATTGGCCAGTCTAATAATTTCCTCTGCAGGTTCACCAGTTATTAATTCTAACTCGCTTTGAACTGGTAATTTTTCCTGGTAGGATTGCAACTGCTTTTCTATCTGGAAATAAGACAACTTTGGTGAGTCTGGATGAGGACGATCAGCGGGTAATTCTATTTCTGCCTCTGGTGCGGGAAATACATGACAAAGAACAACTTTGGTGTTTGCGGACAGCACCAAATCACCTAAAGTTTCAATTACTCGTTCCGCAATTTCCGAACCATCCAGAGCTACTAAAATAGTTTTTAACACCGCTTTTGTCTCCTCAAAAGTAGACCCCTTAAATTATCACATTAAGAATTTTCTTGGTTTGAACACCAACAATTTTCTTAATTTGACACTCTGCGGTCTAAAGACACGCAGATTCTTTAAGACTTGCTCAAAAGGGATAGTCAATTATCCCCCTACGCGCTCAAAACAACTACCAGTACGACAGGTATTGCAATTGCGCTTACTTTTATGTTTTTTTTGCTTTCCGAGTCCATCAAATTTTGGCGGTATTACACTCCATATTTGCCTTTGCTTGTTTACCCAGGCTGCGGTCAAATGCCGAGACGAGATAAATCAGGGGTTTCTCCTTATCAAAATACTTCTTCGTGTAGATGGTTGTTCCTACTCGCAGTCCAATC
>NZ_JAQMTI010000199.1:0-3638 GCF_028329225.1 Sphaerospermopsis kisseleviana CS-549
ACTGGTGACTGGTGACTGGTGACTGGTGACTGGTGACTGGTGACTGGTGACTGGTGACTGGGTAAAAACTAAATTCTTACTATATATTCCCAATTCCCAATTCCCAATTCCCAATTCCCTATTCCCTATTCCCTATTCCCTATTCCCAATTCCCAATTCCCAATTCCCAATTCCCAATTCCCAATTCCCAATTCCCTAAAAATGATAGATCGTGAACAAGTCCATAAAGTTGCTAACCTCGCTCGGTTAGAATTAACACCAGAAGAGGAAGAAAAATTTACTACTCAACTTGGTAGTATTTTAGAATATATCGAGCAACTGAGCGAGCTTGATGTTGCTGATGTACCTCCCACAACCAGAGCGATTGATGTTAGCAATATAACAAGAGAGGATATATTAAAACCCTATACTAACAGAGAGGGTATTCTTAACAGCGCACCTGAACAGGAAGGTGATTTTTTCAAAGTTCCTAAAATCCTCAATGCTGAATAAATAACAATTAACAATTGATAATTGACAATTGACAATTGATCATTGTTTAATTCAAGGCTTAAACCCTCCCCTTTCAAGGGGATAAAACCCAAAAAAATCCGCTTTTTCAATATTCTTCCTCATTGTCAATTGTTCATTGTTAATTGTCGATTATTGAAAAACTACCAAAATTAAACAAATTTTAGGAAGTTTCAGGGGAATTAAGCTGTTGTGCATTTAATTTGTATAAGTGGAACAGGCATCTTGCCTGTTAAACAAGAGTTTAAAATATTAGTCCTATACAATTTAGCTGTGTAACAGCTTATCTTACCCTGGTTTTTTGTTGAGTCTTGATTTTACGATACTAAAAAAAAACCTGCTTTCGCAGGTAAACACACAACCAAACTAAAAATTCTAAAAAATTAACACCAATTAACATGAATAAACATTAATAAACATCAAAAAAAGGAAATAATTCACTGGTAATAAGCTTGTTCTGCTTCTAATTGACGAATAAGTTGCTCATCACCTTTTAATCTTGCCATTTCTAGACGATGTTCAACGTTTTTTTTCAGGTTTTGTCTATGTGCTTCATCAGCTTTTTTAACTGCTTGTATTCGATTAATATTTATCGCCATAATTTTGACCTTGATATTTTTGATGATGTCATGTTTTTATAAAATACCAGATTTTTTGTAATTATCGTTACAGACAATTTTTAATAATTGTAAATTTTAAATGAAGTAATGAATGAAAAATTTTGAATTTATATGAATCAAGCAAAAATTTTGACCTTATTAAGTGATTTTGGATATGATGATGTATATGTCGGAGTAATGAAAGGTATAATTTGCCAAATTAATCCAAATCTGACCTTAATAGATTTAAATCATCAAATTCCACCGCAAAACATCGCCGCAGCTAGATTTTCCTTGATGAATGCCTATCCTTATTTTCCCCAGGGTACGGTACATTTAGCAGTAGTAGATCCGGGGGTGGGTAGTCAAAGGAGAGCGATCGCTCTAAAATTAGATCAATGTTATCTTGTCGGACCAGATAACGGCATTTTTAGCGGTATAATTGCTGAAAATAAAGTAATAACAGCAGTAGAGTTAACAAACTCTCAATATTGGCGAATATCTCAACCTAGCAGCACCTTTCACGGTAGAGATATTTTCGCACCTGTCGCAGCACATTTAGCAAGTGGTGTATCTGTGCAAAACTTAGGCAGAGAAATCAATCCTGAAACTTTGGTAAAATTAGATATTGGCGAATGTCGAGAAATTACTAACGGTATAGCAGGTTGTATTCAATATATAGATCACTTTGGTAATTTAATCAGTAATATTCCTGGTAGGTTTGTGGAGGGTAAAACCTGGTGTGTAGAAGTTCAAGGTTTGCAAATACCAGGATGTGAAACTTACAGTGATGTGGAAGTTGGGGAAATTTTAGCTTTGGTTGGTAGTCATGGATGGGTAGAAATTGCTGTATATAAAGGTAATGCACAGGTACAATTGCAGAGAAAATATTTAGATCATTTACAAATCTTGTTTTTGGGAGATTGTTAATTTATACTATAATTTTATATCTCACGCAAAGGCGCAAAGACGCAAAGGAAGAGAAAAAGTTAAAATGTAATATTTCGGGTATAAAATTACTGTCAACGCCAAAACAACATGAAACTCAGAACATCAAAAATTGTTATTTTGTCATCTTTACTGGCTTTAGCTACAACCGTCAGCTTCAGTAAACCTAGCTACGCAGAAGGTACTAAATTTTATTGTGATATAGTTGGTGGTAAATATTTCACCTTTGCACGCACAGAGGACGGGAGAAAATACAGGGTGATAAGATGGAATTCTACAGATTTTCCTGCACCTTATAGTCCTGAAGCCAGATGTCGTGAAGTGTCATCAAGATTTCAGCGCAATTATGATCATGGTACACTAAAGAAAATCGTTAGTGGTATAATTAACAAACAACTTGTAATTTGCTCTGGAAGTGACTCTAACACAGTCTGTAACAGTCGAAATTTACTTTTTACTCTCAAACCGGGTGCAAATAGAAAAGCGGTAGCCGCTAAACTTTTTGACAAAAGTGCTTTAGCAGCAGGTAAAATCGACATTCAAACAGGAGATCCTGAGGATATTATGTTTGATTTTGATATCTATTTCGATAATTTAGCAAGTGAATAAAAAACTAAGGTCTGTTTTTAAATTGCTTGATTTTAAACTGCTTGATTTCAAACCTATTAAAATTATTACCTGTGTTAGCGGGTTATCTCTCCTACTGTCAACATCAACCGCTAATACAGGTATCTCTGTAAATGTTTCTGAGGTAAATCAAAGTCAAAATGGAAACAGGGAACAAATAAAAACCGAACTTTCTCAAAGCGAGTTAAAAAAACAAGCAGCAACTATTACCGTCAAAGTGCTATCCACAGACTTCCTGGGTTCAGGAATTTTACTGAAAAAACAAGATAATAAACAAGATAATAAACAAGATAATAAACAAGATAATATCTATACTGTTTTAACCAACGCTCATGTATTAGCAGCAGATGAACCACCTTATAAAATAGTAACTCCAGATGGGAAAGTATATAAAGCAGAAGTATCAAAAACAGCAAAGTTAGAAAAATATGATTTAGGGATATTAGAATTTTCCAGCAGAGAAAATTATGCAGTTGCAGTTATGGGAGAGAAACCCAAAACCGGAGATGAAGTATTTGTAGTTGGTTTTCCCGTCAACCAGGAAAACAGCACAGTTAAAGAAATTACACTCACCACTGGTAAAATAGCCTTAGTCTTAGAAAAAGCACTATCAGGGGGATATCAAATAGGATACACCAACCAACTTGACAAAGGCATGAGCGGCGGACCATTATTAAATACACAAGGTGAGTTAGTCGGAGTTAATGGGATGCACGCTTTTCCTATTTGGGAAAATCCCTCAATGTATATAGATGGTACACCAACAACAGAAACATTACATCAACAAATTATCCGTTTAAGTTGGGCAGTACCCCTAGAGCGTCGATTCAGTAATGCTAGGTAATCTGTTTTTACCTTGTAGGGGCGAAGCATTCGGACAGAATATCAATGGTTTTAGCGATAGGTTATCACCCGAATGCTTCGCCCTGACGATTAATGAATCGGTGTTCTAGA
>NZ_JAQMTI010000200.1:0-4575 GCF_028329225.1 Sphaerospermopsis kisseleviana CS-549
ATCCCGTACATCCTCAAATCCTGGAAATCCTGATTCAGACAAATACAACTTTAAACACCAACAGAAAATCTAAAAATTACCATCCCGTACATCCTCAAATCCTGGAAATCCTGATTCAGACAAATACAACTTTAAACACCAAATAAACCATCTAAAAATTACCATCCCGTACATCCTCAAATCCTGGTTATCCTGATTCAGACAATATCAATAGTGCGTTACGTCTGCGTACTTAACTTATCCATCTATTTTATAATCTTTTCGCGTTCCTAATGCACCCTACAAGCTATTCATAAACTTTGCTTCTATGGGCAATAAAAATAATTGTTACCAGTTTTAAGTCATCATTAATTTCATAAATAACTCTATAGTCACCTACGCGATAACGATAATAACCTGATAACTCACCTTTGAGAGATTTTATATTAGGATGATTACCAGGATTAATTTTTAAACGATCAAAACATCTATCTAACTTTTTTTGTAAAGTACCAGAAGCAGATTCAAAAAACTCCACCGCATCAATACTAATAACAACAGTATAATTAATATTTTCGTTTAAGTTGGTCAACAGCAATCACCTTTCCTTGTTTTATGTTTTCTCTCGCATGATCAAAATTTTCTTTAAATCCTACAATCTCTAATAACTCTTGAGTAGCATCATCTTCTCTTGTTGCTAAATATGCTAAAAAATCAACTGCTACTAGTAATTTTTCAGGTGACAGTTGTTCAACATATTCTTGGATTTGTTCACGAAGTTCTAATGTATTCATAGATTATCTTGATTATTTACCTAACTTGATCATATCTTATCCTGATTCAGACAAAATTCGTTGTGGGTAGTACCTGACTCATCTGCATAAAGCAAATACATTTATTTTGTGCATCCTGGTATAATAAAAATCAGTCAAGGAGAGACCTTGCTCTCACGATCCGAAAAAGTCAGACCTCTTGACTGCTACATACATTATAACATTTTATTTTTAACTGTTTACTTTCTCATTGAGAAAATCATTATTTAAGCAGTTGAGGAACTTTAAACCACGAAATAAAATCCTGTAAATCCTTAAATCCTGGTTATCCTGATTTATGACAATTTAAATAGTGCGTTACATCGCTACAAACTACGAACTAAATAAAGCTAATAATTCTCGATTTTCTGTAGGTAATTGCAGTAAAATAAAATAGGAACTAGGATAAAGATAATCTTCTCCTGATTCATCTATAACACGAATTTGATGATGTTGACTTGCTTTTTCATCAGGTAAAATTTCATAGATTTTTCTGGTTTCTAAAGAAGCTGGGTAGTTATCATTTTTGATACAAATAGCGAATTGTTTAGATATGTTGGAATTTGACATAGGTTTACTCATCTAAAATGTACTTAATTTTTATTTCTTTTTTACCAATACCATGAGCTTCATACCAATGAAGTTCAGCTTTGCAGATACTTTCATCTTCTAATTTAATGGTAGCAATTCCTTTTAATTTTCGCCATCTCCCTTGTCCATAGATTTTCTTTAATCTTTCTACATCACGAATTGATTTATCAATAGCAATTATTTCTATTTGTTCAGTTTTTCCTAATATCTCAAAATTCAATATTTTTTTCTCCTTCAATAATAATGGTGCGTTACGTCGCTTATTTATCTATTTTATAATCTTTTCGCACTCCTAACGCACCCTACGCCCTTCGGGAAGTCAAAAGTCAAAAGTCAAAAGTCAAAAGTCCAGGACTTACGCAAAACAGAACCAAAGTAGGGGTAATTCATGAATTACCCCTACGCAAGAATAAGGTTTTCAGTCACATCTTGCGTAAGTTCTGCGTAAGTCCTAAAGTCAAAAGTCAAAAATTAATTATACTTAATTAAAAGTTGGAGATTTTGATGATCATGAATTATACACCAATAAATGAAAGAACTTTTGAATTTGCTGTAAGAATTACAAAATTGTGTTCTTACCTAGATAAACAACCTGGTACACCAAGATTATTAGCTGCTCAATTATTTAGATCAGGTACATCTATTGGTGCTAATATGGAAGAATCTCGTAGTGCTGAAAGTGATAAGGATTTTGTTAGTAAACAATCAATAGCACTCAAGGAAGCAAGGGAAACAAAGTATTGGTTAAGGTTGTTAGTTAAATCGGAAATTGTTCCTAATGAAAAAGTAGCAGATTTGGTTGATGAATGTGAACAGTTGATGAGAATTATTGCTAAATCAATTGTCACCACAAAAGAAAAGATGAAAAATAATTAATGTCTTATTTTTGACTTTTGACTTTTGACTTTTGACTTCCCGTTAGGGCGTGTTACAATCTACAAGTCTCGACGCGAGAGAAGAACTCACACCCCAACACCCAATACCACACACCAAAACCACCCCTAGGTAGGTGGCCTTCTGGTGCTTTTCTGTCATTACAAATATCTCTGTAGTACAACCAGCTTCCTCCTTTTCTCCATCCTACCTTGTCCCCGAACTTCTCCCAGATTTCTCCGTTATATTCTCTCGTTCCCCCTAAACCCTGATAAATTCGTTTCTGAACAGAAAACCCAAATCTACCATCACTGTATTTTACCCACAATTGGTCAATAGTGCGGAGGTCTGCACAGGGAAAATTATCAATGCTGTTAGTATCTAACCAACCTTCTTTTTCCCGTTTTGCAACTGCTAACATTACCCGTAATGTTTCCTCATCTGCTTCTTTCCAATTTCCTGCTTTGAGTAAGTCACGCAGTTTTCTGTAGTCCATTCCTACATCTGATTTTAATTCTACCTCTTGGTTGACAGGTGAGGGTGTGGGGATATTTTGTTTTTGTCGTGGTTGTGGTTGAGGTGTAGGAATAGGTGGTGTTACAGGTGTAACCACCAAACCCAAATTTTCCCGAAACTTCAAAACCGTCACAGTGCGATTTTCCGGTTCTATTTCCATACCCTGCAAAATAGCATTATTCACCCTCTGACTAATACGAGGTTCATAATGTTTAGGTTCGGGTAAAGGTTCATCTTCATATTTCCGGTTTGTTGCGGGTACGGGACAAATTTCTCCCTCTTTTTTCAATCCATCAGCAGTTAACAGATAATATAATGTTGCGGCTAAAGCATAAACATCTGTATGTTCTCCAAAATTACCTCTGCGACGATATTGTTCAATAGGTGCATAACCTTCTGTGAGAGAATTAGTCATACTTTTGGTAGCGAGACTGCGAGTTAAACCAAAATCAATTAACACCGCTTCTTGTTGATTTTCTCGTAATAGAATATTTCCCGGTTTAATATCGCGGTGTAACTGTCCTTTATTATGGATATATTCTAACGCTTGACCAATTTGATTTATATATAATAGTGCTTCATTTTCTGATAATTGTCCTTGATTTTGGACATATTTAAATAAAGTCACCCCATCAATATATTCCATCACCACGCCAAAAAGTTGACCTTCTTGGATGACTTCATAAACTTTGAGAATGTGCTTATGATCAAATCCTTTAATTGTCAAGGCTTCGTTAATAAACTTAACCTGTTGTTCTGCAAAGTCTTCCCGCAGTTGCATGGTTGAATTGAGGGTTTTGATAGCGTATAATTTCCCTGTGCTGGGTTCTAAAGCTTTGTAGGTAATACCAAAACCACCAGTACCTAAAATGTTTTGAATGATAAATCTACCGTTCTTGATTTGTTGTCCTGGTTGCCAGATTATCATATTTTCAAGAGTGGGATGATGATGGGATGAAAGAGTTGTATAATTTTATCATAATTATATGATACAATTAAGTAGTTGGAATCAGAATTTTTTGTCTGAATCAGGTGGTTATCGAGTTTCGACTACGCTCAACTACCGCGACTTGTACTGAGCGGTTAGTGAGCTTGTACTGAGCCTGTCCTGAGCCTGTCCTGAGCGGTGTCGAAGGGCGGTGTCGAAGGGCGGTGTCGAAGGGCGAAGTCGAGATAATGTCCAGGATTAGAGGATTTTCAGGATGTTGTTGGATGATTGTTTGTTGGGAATTTGGGGATTTTTTGTCTGAATCAGGTGGTTATCGAGCGAAGTCGAGATAATGTCCAGGATTAGAGGATTTTCAGGATGTTGTTGGATGATTGTTTGTTGGGAAGTTGGGGATTTTTTGTCTGAATCAGGTGGTTATCGAGCGAAGTCGAGATAATGTCCAGGATTAGAGGATTTTCAGGATGTTTTTGAATGATTGTTTGTTGGGAATTTGGGGATTTTTTGTCTGAATCAGGTGGTTATCGAGCGAAGTCGAGATAATGATTGTTTGTTGGGAATCTGAGATTTTCAGGATGTTTTTGGATGATTGTTTGTTGGGAAGTTGGGGATTTTTTGATGATGTTATTGAATGATTGTTTTTGAATGTTTATAAGCCATCTAAAAATTACCATCCCGTAAATCCTCAAATCCTGGAAATCCTGATTCAGACAAATACAACTTTAAACACCAAACAAACCATCTAAAAATTACCATCCCGTACATCCTCAAATCCTGGTTATCCTGATTCAGACAAATACAACTTTAAACACCAACAGAAAATCTATAAATAACATCCTGTAAATCCTCAAATCCTGG
>NZ_JAQMTI010000017.1:0-20404 GCF_028329225.1 Sphaerospermopsis kisseleviana CS-549
CTGCCTCCTGCCTCCTGCCTGGATGATTTACTGAGTGTCTTTTGTAATCAATTGCCAACCGGCGGATTTTCCCACTACTTGAAGAGATGGGAATTGGAGATTTTCTAAAGCAGAAGCATTCACAAGCAAATAGGGATGCACATCATACTGCCAATGATATTGCAGATCGCCGGGGGAAGCAGGAATAATGGTGCGATCGCTATAAAAATTCAAGGATGAACGAGGGTAAGGAAAAGATGTGTAGATTTTCTGAACTGCCGGATTGGCACGTGCTATCATTGCTGCCACAGGCTTGACTGGATAAGCTTCTCCTAGTTCCCACATCCAGTAGTCAGATTTGATCAACAACAACAAAGAAATATAACTTCCCCAAATTAAAATTTGCCAAAATTGCCGATCGCCTCGTTCTGCCAAAATTGCTGCTAAAGTCATAGTCAAAGCTACGGCGGCCAAAATCATCTGCAAGTCTGTTGTACCTGCACTACCCCAACTTAGATAAATACTAGCCGCAGACGCTACCAAAGCCAAGACTGCAAAACTGGTTATCCAAGCACGGGGATAGGATGAGAATAAACGCCAATTCTCACTCTGAGTTAAAAAGAAACCACAGGCTAAAGCAAAGCTGGGATAAATTGGTAAAATATACCAAGGCTGTTTGACGCTAACCAGAGAAATAAGTAGTAAATACACACTACTCCAAACTAGGATGAGTTTCGCCCAGCTAAAATTGCGATTTTCCCAGGTAAAGCCCACAGTTTGCGGTAAAAATACCAGCCAAGGCCATGTCCATTTGAGAATTTCTAGGAAATAATACCAAGAAGCTTCAGGCTGACCATTAGCAGCAGCAATCTGATTCCAGGCTTGATCGTCTAAATCAATTTGAGAGAAAGGATAACCATAGCGCAGTAGTTGGGCAACATACCAACCCAATACTGGTAAAATACCGATGAAGATTCCTGTCCACAGATAGTAACTGGTGAGTAATCTTGGTGTATCCCAAAAGAGAAAAACTACAACAATAGCACCTAAAAATATGCCCACTATGCCTTTAGTTAGGCAAATCAGCCCAAAACTGATACCGACACCAAGACAATAACGCAAGTCTCGGCGCGATCGCAACACACAGAAAATCATCACCATTAACAAACTTACCACTACGCCATCTAGCGTTGCTAATCTGCCATGACGCACTACTGGCAACATCGTCAGATAAATCAAGGCGCTATAAACCGCAGCCCAACGGAGGCGAAATATTTCTCTACCAATACAATACAGCAAAGGCACAGAAATAGCTGTCAGCATAGCTCCAGGTAGGCGAGTTGTCCATTCATTCACACCACCCAGGGAGTAAGCCCAAGCAATTAGCCAGTGCATGAGGGGAGGCTTGTTATAGTATGGTTCACCTCCCAAGGTAGGGTAAAGCCAGTGCATAGAACCTGCTTTGGCACGCCAAATTTCTTTAGCAACTTGTGCCACAGTCCCTTCATCCCAATCTGTGAGCGGCAGTCCGCCAAGATTGATGCTAAACAGCAATATTGCCACCAATAGCAATCCTATTAACCATAGTCCATCCATCCATCTGCCAGAGGTGCGATGCTGTTTTTCTAGATGAGTCCCAATATAGCGTCCTTCTTGCATATTCTATGCTAATCATTTTACTCACTGGTTTGATTTCATAGAGACCAGAGCGAATCTCCAATTTTGCCATACCTTCACAAACTATTTTCACAAGCAATGGCTAGATCCCAAATTACCTCAGTTTTCTCTGAAAAATAATAATTTTTTGCATAAAAATTTTTTAGTTATTTTTTAAACAATTTAACAAGATTTTTGCCAATTAAATGATATAAAGAATACAAGGTTAAATTGGTCAATTACGCTGAAGGAGTTTGGAAAATGCGCCTACCTGTCATTTTAGATATCGCCCTGGGTTTAATTTTTATTTACCTGATTTTAAGCTTGTTAGCTTCCGAAATTCAAGAATTGATTGCTACAATCCTGCAATGGCGTGCTGCACATTTAAAAAAATCAATCGAAATTTTCTTGGCTGGAGATGTTAAAAATTCAGAAGCCAAGGATATAATTGATATGGTCAACAAAATTTATAGCAATCCTTTAATTAAAAGTATTAACCAAGAAGCTAAAGGCATTTTATCCCAGTTACCAAGAAAATTCACTTGGTTTATGGGTGATATAACTAGTAAGATCGGAAAAACAATAAATAAATCACAGGTAAATCATAAGACTTTTAATCAAGATAAAAGTGCGCCTTCTTATATTCAGAGTGATACTTTCGCTACCAGTCTTTTAGAAGAATTACAACTGCCACAAATCATCCATAGTCTAACAGAAGTAAGACTAGAAAAATTTAAAAACCAAAGGTTACAAGAATTACAAACAATTTTAACTCGCTCACTCAGACAAATCCAAGAAACAGAATTACCAAAGTATATTGCCCAGGATATTAAAGATGATTTAGCAACTCTCACTTCAGAATATACAGAAATTGTTAAAGATTTTAAAAAGTACAAGTTTGATATAAATACAAGCGTTAGTCAGATGCAGGATAGCTTGGATAAATACATCAATAACTTTCAGGCGAATATAGAAAATGAAAATCCCATACTAATAGAAACTTGGAAGCGACTGCAAGCTTTACAAAAACACATTTTTCCCAGTGTTGAAGAAGCAATTATCATCGGTGGTTTAAAACCTAACATGAACGAACTTGTCCAATTACTAGACACAAGTAATACTGTTGTTGAGGAAATTCAAATCACTCTTAAAGATAAAAATAGTCAAAGCCATAAAACCATTAAAGAATTAATAGATACCTTACCAGATGGCATGAAGAGAAATATTGCTAACATAGCCAAGCGAGCGCAATACAAGGCTAAAAGTACAGAGGAAGGTATTGAAATATTACGGAGAGAAATTGAGAATTCTTTTGATAGTTCTATGCAAAGAGCAGGTGGTGTTTACAAACGAAATGCTAAAGGAGTCGCTATTTTAATTGGTATTCTCCTCGCTTTTGGTGCTAATGCTGATACATTTCATATCATTGATCGCTTATCGAAAGATACAGTTTTGCGAGAAGCAATTGTTTATAAAGCTGTGCAAACTATAGATCAACAATCTGATCCTTCCAACCTCAAAAATCTTGACACTAAGGAGATTTTAGAGGAAATTAGTTTACCAATAGGTTGGACAAATGAAAACTTAGAAGATCAAATTGGTTGGAATCCAACGAAGATCAATAGCGTACCTATAATCAGTTTATTAACCATGTTATCTGGTTGGATAGTCAGTGGTGTAGCTATTGCAATGGGAGCGCCCTTTTGGTTTGATTTACTGAGTAAAGTTATGAATGTTCGCAATGCTGGTGGTAAATCAACAAAATCAGCTAGAAATCGAGATGCAGATTAATTGATATCATTCCGGCGCTGCCCGCCTGGTTTTAGGTGCTATGATCCTCAAAAAGCTTGCACTTTGTGACTTTCTACAGGGCGTTTTGCTCCTTTAAATTCCGATGGGTCTGGTTTTAGTTCTTGGTTGACTTGAGGTAACTGTGCTACCGCTTGCCATTGTGCCTGGGTAATGGGATATTTGCCCATTGAAAAGGGCTTGATGGTGACTTTGTGTTGCGGTCTTTCGCTGCTACCACTTCCCTCTTCATTTTCTGGTGAACCCATGATGAAAGTTCCCCCAGGAATTAGCACCATTTCTAATTCAATGCCGTTTCCTAAGTTTTCTATAAAATATCGGGCGGTTTTTTTATGGCGATTAATAATAGTTTTGGGCATTGTTAGAAAATTAATAGAAAATAAGTAATTATGTCAGAATCAGGATGTCCAGGATTTTAGGATTAACAGGATAATTTATTTTAATTGACGTAATATATCTAGTTTACTATTTAATGACTGTAATTGCTCTACTTTATCAACAGCATATTTAGCAATAATTAAAGCGTCTAATAAATCGTAAAGTCCAGTAATTATCCTATTACCTAGCATAAATTTATGATTCTGTGGTAGGCGGTTAAGAATAGGCACATACCACTTAATTAAATCGTAGGTTTTTTGAATAATTGGTAATTCGTTCATCTTTGCTCAAAAGGGTAAAAATTCAAAAAAATTTTTTAAAGCTCGCTTCGCTCGCTAAGGATAAAGGAAAGAAGGGTAAAGGGCAAAAGGGCAAGAGTATAAAGGGCTACAAAGTCCACGCAGCACCACACACAACACGAAAACCGAGGTCGTTGCCGTCGAAGCCCGCAACATAAGAGAAGCGACGCGCCGAACGGCAATAGTCAGGAAAGTAGAGCCAAGAACCACCGCGCAGCACCTTTTTATTATTATTAGACTCGCCGCTTATCCATGCGCTACCATCCGCAGGTGCATTTTCATAATTATTATGCCAATCATCTTCACACCACTCCCACACATTGCCGTGCATATCATATAACCCAAATTCATTTGCTACTTGAAAACTGCCTACTTCTGTGGTTTCTCCTCTATAAACTCCTTTTACTCCATTACAATAGGTGTAGTTACCGTCATAATTTGCTTCTTTAGATAGTTTATCATCTAACTGTAGATGTGCTTTAACTATCCGTTCTAATTCTTCTTGATTAGGTTCTTGAATATCCAATCTAATACAACGTCTTAAAAAAGGAGGAGGAAAATCTCGTTCACCATTACTGGTTAAAATCACAAAAGGAAAAGATGTACAGCGAACCCTACCTTGTTTAATAGTAGCTTTTCCATCTTTATCTGCTGTTTGTACTTCTACCTGATCTAATTTATCAGCTATGCGCCTTAATTCCGGTATTTCAAACTCTCCCTCTTCAAAAATATGCAATAAATCATTAGGTAAATCAATATCACTTTTATCAATTTCATCAATTAATAAAACTCTGGGTTTATCAGATGGTAGTAAAGCTGTTCCTAGTGAACCCAAATTAATATATTTACCAATGTCTGCTAGATTATCTTTAGATTTTTTATCTTTTACATCTTGTAAATGTTGTATTGCCTCATCTAATAATCCTAGATTCAAATATTTACCAAGTTTATCTACATTATCCTTTTCTTTTGCATCTTGTAATCTGCCTATGGCATCATAATTATAAAGACCATCTTTTAATGTGGTGCGTGTGGTAATTGGCCAATGTAACACTTCTCCTAATCCTAATTCATAAGCGACAGCATAGGCTAAAGAAGTTTTACCTGTTCCTGGTTTACCTGTTACTAATAAAGGTCGTCGTAAATATAAAGCCGCATTGACTAATTCTACCTCTTCTGGACGGGCTTGAAATGTCTCAGCGCGTCTTTTTTTGGGGTCACTTTCACTATTATTAAAATCTCGCCAACTTGGTGGTGCTGGAAGTTTAGAACCCTCCTTTATCCACTTTTGATTTACTTCATTATTGCCTTTAAATATTTGCCAGTCGTTAGTCATAGTTATTACCTAATTGTTGATAATGATTGGGTTAGATTCAGGTGTTAAAATATAAGGATTTTCACAAATGAGAATAACATCATTTCCTAATAGATGATTATTACTATTATTAATTCGTGATTCTAAGCGGTTTATTCTCACATTTTCTAGTAATTCATAAATACCGCAGTTTAAATCATGATTTTCTCTATTTTGATAATCTGTTAAAGAAATTTTATCTCTATGACATATAGCTAAAGGAATTACATTACTCTGTAATGAACCAAAAATTTTATAAATTTTATCAGTATCATTTTTGATATGGTCATCAAATATATTTAAAATAATACCAATTGCTTGATTTACAAAAGCAGAAAAACTGTTAGCATCATATTCATGTATTTTTTGAAAATTATTACAGTTTATATTCTGTAATTTCTTCCATTTGTCAATCCACTGTTGTTTTTTGACTCTCAGATATTGTTTGTCTAATCGTTCTACATCTCGAACAATTACTCTGTACTTCTCACCAATAGGACTTGTTTCACCAAAATCATTTATTTTCCATTGTTCAACAGGATAAGTAAGATATTCTTTAGGTAGAAAAAATACTATATTTATATGTTTTTCTAGAGAAACATTTATTTTTTCGGTCAAGAGAGAATTTAAAATTCCGGGGATATCCTGAATTTGAAAATTTTTATCATGAGAATCACAAATATCAATTGTATGATAGTATGAGCTATCTATTATATAATTTTGAATATTTTGAATATTAGGAATAACCCAACCACTAATTTTAAACTTGGGATTTTTTGCTCTTGATCTTGCTGTTATTTTTAAAGGTTCTATTTTAATTAATATGTATGATTCCCCGTTAATATCAGTATTTCTATCCTGTTGATTAACATCTTGAATCAGTTTATCAAAATTTTCTATATTATTACTTCCCCATTTTCTTAAATCTTTTAACGTTGTTTGAAGAATATGATCATTAGTAATTAAAGTAATTAAAGATTTTATAAATTTTGCTGTATGTCCGTTAGGATTAAATTTGACTTTACTATCTAAATTGATTTTATCTAGATCATATAAATCTTGAACAATAGCTTCTATTGTGGTGGGTATCTTTTGCGGTGGGTTTTCTAAACAGCAAGTCTGATAAGCTGTTTGAATAGCTGAAGTGATAGATGTATTAGGATTAGTAGTTAAAATATTAATCAGATTTAAAAAACTCCAAGCTTCAACTAACACAGTTGTCGGTATCATAAATGCCGCTTTCACACCCTCTCGCTTTTTCTCTGCGGCCACGGCCATTCCCACAACTCCCTGTAATGTTTCATCCCAAATAGGAGAACCACTAAAACCCGGTTCAATTTGATATCCAGTAACTTTAATTGCTTCTATCTGTATCCAGCGAGTAGCTTGGACATCACGCAGTTCACCATCAGCCCAAACACCAGTATCATGTCCTTGGGGAAAGCCAAAAATGCGAAATTTATGCTGCCAATAATCTGATGTAGTGACAAGTTTTACAGGACTTACGCCCATTGGTAAAGTTTCCTCTATCTGTAACCCAGCAATATCTTCCTTACTTTGTCCTGGGTTCACAGGTTGCCAAAATACAACCTTAGCTTTTAATTTTTGTCCAGGTGCAATCAGGGGAAAATCAAGTTCTATAATGCCATCTGGTGATTCTTGTATGTTAGTGATAATACCCAAAGCGGCTTTCACCACATGAGCGCAGGTAAGCAAATGGTACTGACTCACCAAAAAACCAGCACCGATAACTTTACCGTTTTTATTATAAATGCGAGCGATCGCACTTTTACAAGTTACAAAATAATTTGCTGTTGACATGGAAGCTGTAAATCTTAGTCTTTATTCCACTTAACAGTTACTTCAAAGGTAACTTCCCCACCCACAGAAGTTAATATAGCGCCAGCATCAGCACTGAGTTTGACACCAAACTTAACTTCCATTTCTTTCGGACCTAAATCTTTAAATTTATTATTCAGACTAGCCACCACAGGCTTAATATTATCTATCGCTTCCGAAAATGTTTTTTGCGCTTTGGCAATTTCCTTACCAGAAGGTAGTGCCACTTTCTCAATAGCAGTAGATGTATCTTCTGATTCTTCAACTTCTACTAAAAAAGTTGTTCCATCTTCTAAAGCAAACTCAACTAATACTTTTTCTGCCATATTACATATATATGTTGCTATTCAGACTATGCAACGTCAAATATACAACATTGCCAACATATTTGTACAGCAGAAAATAGCACTAAAGACAGTTGTCTTATGGCTAAAGGCAGACTTACCCCAAAATTACCCCAAATTTATCCCAAACAACAAAGGACGAGCATAAAACCCGTCCCTGTAATGATTATTAAAAGCCTTGAATTGCTTGGTTTTGGCTGTTTTCTCTCAAAGGCGACACCCAGATTCGAACTGGGGGATAAAGGTTTTGCAGACCTCTGCCTTACCACTTGGCTATGTCGCCGCACTCACAATTACTTATATTATCACCTTTATTCCCAAATTGCATCCCCTGGGGAAAAAATTTTTTGGTGATTGGTGATTGGTGATTGGTGATTGGGTTATTAACTTCCCCTACCTCCCCTATTCCCTATTCCCTATTCCCTTTTAACTTCTTAACTGTCACCTGTCACCTGTCACCTGTCACCTATTCAAGATAACTTCACCTCATCTGCAAAATTACCCCAGCGCACAAAGTGAAATGGACCTGCGACAGAACCCCAAAGATGCTGATCGGTGTCTGGATCTCGTCCTTTGTCCCAACTGATGAACTTATCTCCATCAATTTCAAATTTACTATCCAAGTAAGTTCTTTGTCCTTTGCGGACGACGATACAACCTTTACCTGGTTCAACGTGACCTCTAAAACAATTCCCAGTCCACTCTACAATCATGTTACAACCAGAAAGTTTTTCCAGGCGATCGCTATTTAACTGATATAACCTTCCTAAATCACGGGATGCACCGAAAAAGTCTTTTTCCTCTTTTACCGTGTAGTTTTCAATCAGGATTTTCTCACCCTCTGTCACTAACTTCAATACCCGCAACCGATAAGGGTCATTGAGCATATAATCATAAGCCTGTTCTACAAAAAAACTCACCCCCGATAACAACCCATAAGGGAGAGGACGCATACAGACACGAATATGGGCGTAAAAAGCCGGATTTTCAAACACTTGAGCTTGATTACTAAAATCAGCGGCCATCCAACGGGCTAAGGTAAGAATATCAGTGGAATGAGTCATGACAATTTTGGATTTTGGATTTTGGATTTTGGAGTAAGGATTCTGGTTTTGGTAGACAGGCTCAAAACTCCTTGACTCACATTGCTTTATTTTAAAGCTTGGTGCGTCACGTTAATTAATGGGGAAATCAAAATTCAAAATTAACAACCGAAAATCAACAGTCCTGATAGCGGTTTTCTGTTTGATGAGAATAGATCATCAAAAAACTCAGATAAAAATCTGACCTATATCTCCTGTAATATTTCACAATCCCAAATCCCAAATCCAAAATCTAAAATCTAAAATCTAAAATCCCATTAACCAAAGCGTCCTGCAACATAATCACGGGTACGCTCATCTAATGGATTACGAAAGATTTGACTTGTATCACCAAATTCTACCATTTGCCCGATCCTACTTTCATCGGTGCTAAAGAAAGCAGTAAAATCAGAAACGCGGGTTGCTTGCTGCATATTATGAGTCACAATCACTATTGTTAACTCAGATCGCAAGCTATGAATCAATTCTTCAACTTTCAATGTAGCAATAGGATCTAAGGCTGAACAAGGTTCATCCATTAATAAAACTTTTGGTTTCACTGCTAAAGCACGCGCAATACATAAACGTTGTTGCTGTCCACCAGAAAGACCTAATGCAGATGTGTTAAGTTTATCTTTCACTTCATCCCAAAGTGCTGCACCTTTGAGCGCCGATTCCACTATTTGATCTAATTTAAATTTGGGACATTGACCAGCAATTCTCACACCATAAGCAACATTTTCATAAATACTCATGGGAAAAGGATTTGGCTTTTGAAATACCATGCCAATTTCTCGCCGCAAACGATTAATATTAATGCGGGGGTCATAGATATTTTGTTCATAAAATTCTATGCTTCCTTCAACTTTGACTTTACCTTCTAATTCACTAATCCGGTTTAAGGTTTTAATGAAGGTAGATTTTCCGCAACCACTAGGACCAATGAGTGCAGTAACTTGGTTCTTATAAATATCTAATGATATGCCTTCGATAGCTTTGTAATTACCATAATAAAAACTTAGGTTTTTAATTTTGATTGCTGGAATTAGGTTACTCATGATTATTTTAGTGATAAAAAACGGTGAAAAGTATGGGTGAAACAATTAACAATTACTTGAATCTGCTTTTACTACTTAATAAACGAGAGATGAGACTAAAGAACAAAACTAAACTCAATAAAATGATAGAAGTCGTCCAAACTAATTTGTTAATTTCTGGGTCAGGATTATTGTAAAGATTGAAAATTAATACAGGTAAAGAAGCAGTCGGACTCATTAAACTATCGGACCAGTTTTGACTAAATAAAGCTGTGAAAAGTAATGGTGCTGTTTCACCTGATGCACGGGCGATCGCTAATGCAATACCTGTAGTAATTCCGGGAATTGCTGATTTGACAACAACCCTAAATGTAGTTTGAAATCTTGTTCCTCCTAATGCAGCAGAAGCTAAACGTTGTTGAGTGGGAATTAGTTTTAATGCTTCCTCTGTTGTTAAGGCAATTATTGGTAACATAATCACAGATAAAGCAAAACCACCAGCAAAGGCGCTAAATTTTTTAGTAATTAAAACAACGACTCCATAGGCAAACATTCCTACAACAATTGAAGGTACACCTGTGAGGATAGAAGTTAGAAACCGCACAAAATTAGTAATTTTATTAGTTTTACCAAATTCTGCTAAAAATATGCCGGTCATTATCCCTATGGGAATGCTTAATAATGCCCCAAAACTAACCATAATAATAGTACCAATAATGGCATTAGCAAAACCATTTTCAATCAGTGGAAGGTAAAACATTTCTGATTTTAACCCAGAAATTCCCCTTGATATAATTTCCCACAAAATTGATGCTAGTGGAAACAATGCCAACAAACTCAATATGAATGATAAACCATTCATGGCATAGCTAAACAAACGCCTCTGAGTTGGTAGCGGGCTGAGTAATTCTTTAGATAAAGATTCAATATTTTCTGGATTTATATAGCTACTCATGGGATTTTGGATTTTGAATTTTAGATTTGGGATTTTTTGAGATGTTTCTGAATTTATGAGCAATCTGTTTGTCTATATTTGAAAGCTGATAACTGATGACTTAATGCTTACTAAGAATTTTTCTTGCGTACCCATTGCACTAATAGCACAGCACCGATATTAACTGCTAAGGTTAAAACAAACAAAATCAAACCTAAATAACTCAATGAACCAATATGTAAACCAGGTTCAGCTTCGGCAAATTCATTAGCTAGAACAGCGGGAATTGTATAAGCTGGATCAAGTAAAGATAGACTAATTTGAGCCGAGTTACCAATTACCATTGTGACTGCCATTGTTTCACCAAGTGCGCGGCCTAAAGCTAACATTGCTGCACTTACCATTCCTGAAAAACCTGCTGGTAATAACACCCGAAAAATGGTTTCCCAACGAGTGCTACCTAAAGCCATAGATGCACTGCGTAATTCTTTAGGAACAACCATCAAAACATCACGAGAAATAGCCGCCATTGTTGGTAAAATCATAATCGAAAGAATAATTCCCGCCGTTAACATATTATTACCTGTGGGATATTCAGTATTAAACAAGGGGATAAAATTAAAAGTTTTACCTAACCATTGTTCAAAGGGTTCGATAATGGGAATAAATACAAAAATTCCCCATAAACCGATAATTACACTGGGAATTGCAGCAATTAATTCTACTACAAAAGCAATAATATTTCTGACTACTAATGGTAAAAAGTCTTCACTCGTTACTAGGGCGACTGATATTCCTATAGGCACAGTCAATAAAATAGCGATCGCACTACTTACCAAAGTACCATAAATATAAGGTAATGCCCCAAAAACTTGATTGCCTGTATCCCATTCTTGACTCCAGATAAACCCTAAACCAAATTGAAAAACCGCTGGTTTAGCTTCTTGAAAAATTACCCAAGTCATGACAAATAAAATTGCTACAGTAATGGCAGCAAACAAATAAACTAGAAAAGTAAATCCTTGATCAAATCTAAAATTTAATCCACCAGTAACAGTTAAGTTAATTTTTTCATCACTAAAACTAAGGTCAGGTGATGGATTATGATCATGAGGTGGAAATGATTGAGTCATATTTAATAAAAACCCAGCGAATATTTTTTTAATAGAGTGGGTTATCCCCACCCTAAGCAAACAACCTGCACAAAATTGGCAAAATTATTTAACAGTGCTATTCACTGTTTGTAAAACACGATTAACGACATCATTAGGAATTTTTGTGTAATTCATGTCATCATTAAATTGTTGACCATCTTTAAGTACCCAGTTAATCCATTTTTTAATCGCATCTGCTTTAGCTGGAGTGGGATAATTTTTATAAATCATCATCCAAGTTAAACCCACAATAGGATAACCCTGATTAGGATCACCTACAAATACACGATAGTTAGCTGGAAAAGTTACACCTGATAAAGCTGCATTTGCAGTTGCTAAGGAAGGTGCAATAAATTCTCCTTTTTTATTTTGTAATTGTGCTGATCTTAATTTGTTTCTAGTAGCGTAGTCATATTCAACATAACCAATAGCTCCAGGAGTACGAGCTACTAAAGCAGCTACACCAGGATTACCCTTTCCTCTCAAAACGTTGGGTAAATTCCATCTTGGTGCAGTATTAGCGCCAATTCTACCTTTAAAGTAGGGATTAATAGAACTCAAGTGATTGGTAAAAATGAAAGTTGTACCGCTACCATCAGCACGAACTGCAAATTTAATCGGTTGGTTTGGTAAATTTACACCTGGGTTATCAGCTTTAATTTGTGGATCATTCCAGTTAGTAATTTGTCCAGAAAAAATTGCTGGTAGGGTTTTACGAGACAATCTAAGTTGGCTAACACCTGGTAAATTGTAAACTACCGAAACCGCACCACCAGCAGTAGGTACTAAAATTACACCATTTTTGACCTTGGCCATATCTGCATCTGTCATGGCTGCATCACTAGCACCAAAATCTACAGTACCAGCTATAGTTTGACGAATACCACCACCACTACCAATTGCTTGGTAATTAATTTTTAATTCAGGATGTTTCTTTCTTACTTCCCGTGCATAACGTTCATAGAGAGGTGCGGGAAAAGTTGCTCCTGCACCGTTCAAAGTCTGAGCTTGAGCAACTGCTGTGAAAATAGGACTAAATGCTACGGCCGCTGTTACTACAGAAGTAGTGAATGCACGGCTAAAAATGGTGGTTGAAATGTTCATAATGCCTCATTTTGAAGGATGTTTTACCTGATGGAATTACAGCCTTAAATAAAGTTCATACTTGCTGATTAACTAGAAATTAATAACCGTCAAAGAATAGATTAAACTATGTTTAAATTTCTTCCTAAAGGAGTAGTGATAGTAATTTTGTTCACCAAAGTTGTGTAAAGCCGAATCATAATTTTTATGATTTTATGCAATTAAATGTATATTCACAGTTGTAAAAGTTGCGTGTTTCACCATAAATAAACCCAGCAGGGTCATTATCAGAACCCCTGCTAGGAAATTAATTGATATTTGTGCCATGTTTGCGCGGATCAGCGTTTATTTGTCCTAAATAATGCCTACCCCTACTTAAAATAACTATATATAGTATGTAAATAGGTTAAGAACAATCATATAATAGGTTAAAATGCTGTTAAACTTATTTTTCCTCAATTCGTAAAATTGCAGAGTTAAATTACTGAGTGGAAAATCCAAATCGCTGATATTTTAGTAATCTAAATTAATGGTAAATTTTCAAAGCTTCCCGACGGAGGCATTGATCACAGCACAATTTGAATATTCAAACATCTACAGTTATGGCGCTCATAGTTCAAAAATACGGTGGTACATCTGTTGGTTCGGTGGAACGTATCCAAGCGGTTGCACAACGGGTTTATAAAACTGTACAAGCAGGAAATTCCGTTGTCGTCGTCGTTTCCGCAATGGGTAAAACCACCGATGGATTAGTTAAACTAGCTAATGAAATCTCTAAAAGTCCTAACCGTCGGGAAATGGATATGCTGCTTTCCACAGGGGAGCAAGTCACCATTGCTTTACTAAGTATGGCTTTGCAGGAAATTGGACAACCTGCTATTTCTATGACTGGCGCTCAGGTAGGTATTGTTACTGAAGCTGAACATACTCGCGCTCGCATTTTGCATATTGAAACAGAGCGTTTGATGGGGCAGATTAATTTAGGTAAAGTCGTTGTTGTAGCTGGTTTCCAAGGAATTTCTAACACTACAGCAATGGAAATTACCACCTTGGGGCGTGGTGGTTCTGATACTTCCGCAGTGGCTTTGGCGGCAGCTTTGGGAGCAAATTTTTGTGAAATTTATACAGATGTTCCAGGGATTTTAACTACAGATCCGCGCCTTGTACCGGAAGCGCAGTTAATGACAGAAATCACCTGTGATGAAATGCTGGAGTTAGCTAGTTTGGGTGCAAAGGTATTACATCCCCGTGCGGTGGAAATTGCCAAAAATTATGGTGTTCCTTTGGTGGTAAGGTCCAGTTGGACGGATCAACCGGGAACTTGGGTAACATCGCCAAAAGTGCAAGAACGGGCGTTAGTCAATTTAGAATTAGCTCGTCCTGTGGATGCGGTAGAATTTGATATTGATCAGGCTAAGGTATCTTTATTGCGTGTTCCCGATAAACCAGGGGTAGCAGCAAGGTTATTTAATGAAATTTCCCGTCAACAAGTAGACGTAGATTTAATTATTCAATCAATTCATGAAGGTAATAGTAACGATATTGCTTTTACCGTAAATACACCAATACTAAAACGAGCGGAAGCTGTAGCTTCAGCAATTGCTCCAGCTTTGAGAAATCAACCCAATTCAGATGAAGCAGAAGTTTTAGTAGAAAATAATACTGCAAAGGTGAGTATTTCTGGGGCGGGAATGATTGGCCGTCCTGGTGTAGCTGCTAAAATGTTTGTAACCTTGGCGGAAGCGGGTGTAAATATTCAAATGATTTCTACCAGTGAAGTTAAGGTGAGTTGTTTGGTAGATGCGGGAGATTGCGATCGCGCTATTGCTGCACTTTGCAACGCTTTTGAAATTACTGCTTCTCCTGCTGTTCTATCTTCCCCAACTCCCGAATCTCCCGCAGTGCGTGGTGTTGCTTTAGACATGAATCAAGCGCGGTTAGCTATTCGTCAAGTTCCCGATCAACCAGGAATGGCGGCGAAATTGTTTGGTTTATTGGCAGAATATAACATCAGTGTGGATATGATTATTCAATCACAACGCTGTCGGGTGGTTGATGGGGTTGCGCGTCGGGATATTGCTTTTACCGTTGCCAGGATGGATGCAGAAAACGCCCAAAAGAAATTAACCCAAGTTGCAGATCAGTTAGGATGGGGTGAGGTAGTTTTGGATGGGGCGATCGCTAAAGTGAGTATTGTTGGTTCGGGAATGGTTGGACAACCAGGTATTGCCGGGAAAATGTTTACAGCTTTAGCAGAAAATAAAATCAATATCCAAATGATTGCCACTTCAGAAATTAAAATTAGTTGTGTTGTAGGACAAGATGAGGGTGTGAAGGCTTTGCAAGTTATTCATACAGCGTTTGGGTTAGCTGGAAGTGAAAAATTTGTAGTACCCGCGTGAAAATAATACTCAGATCCTCGACTTCTCAAAGAAGTCGGCGATCTATTATTAGGAATTACCATTCAAGTCTTTAGGCCACAGTAAGGGCGAAGCATTCGGACAATTAATTATCGGTTTTTACCTAAAACTATCATCCGAATGCTGATGCTTCCAGCACGCTTCGCGAACGCCCCTACATTGTTGACGCGAAACCTAAATCAAAATGTGGTTTATTTACCTGAAAATAGCTTTCCTCTCTTTCTTAAAAACCAAGGGTTATTCCTAAAAAAAATATTTAAATGTTAGTTAAATTTTTCGTTTAATTTTGTACGTCTTTCACGCGAAAATTAGCCCACATTACAAAACCGCACTGAATTTGTATTTTTTTGTGTTGTATCTTGGCAAGCTCACTGTTTTAATGTTACCAAATTTGATAGGTTATAAAACTATCTATTGGTAGATAAAGGTATGTCTTATGGTAGAATCTGGCTAAAATTAGGAGATGAGAAGAGCTAAAATTTGATGATGTTTTAATTGGATCATGTTTTAACTATGAATTCGCGGTTCTGGGTGCAAGGTTGCTAATATTTCACTTTCCACAACTGCTAATTCATCAAGTCTTTGCATCACCATTTGTCTGTCAAAATAGGTATCTGCTAAAACCCAATATGTGCCAAAATGTCGCGCTTCTGATGCCATTAAACCACGATAAAATTTAGCTAATTCTGGTTCTGGACAGTTTGCTGCTAAAAGTCCTAAACGTTCATGACTGCGTGCTTCTATTAAACCAGTAACTAATAAACTATCTAAAAATTGTTCTGGTTCTTTTTTTCTGACTTGTGCTTTTAAACCTGCACCATAGGGAGGTGGTGAAAGGGGTGCAAGGGGAATATTTCGACGTTCTAACCATTGGTTGACGAGTTCAAAATGTTCTAGTTCTTCTTTGGCGATCGCGGTTAATTCTCTCACCAGTTTAGTATTTGAAGGATAACGAAACATAAAATTTAACGCTACACCTGCGGCTTTGCGTTCACAGTGAGAATGATCGAGTAAAATAATATCTAAATTAGCGATCGCTTGTTCTATCCAAGCATCACTGGTAGGTTGTTTGAGAGCGTTGATAGTTGGTAATGGTGAACTTAGCACAATTGGTAATGGGTAATTGGTAATGGGTAATTGGTAATGGGTAAGAAAATTCTACCTATTCCATTATACCTAAATCCGATTTACTAAAGTTGCACTAGCTTGATCAACTGGCATTAATATCACTTCATTAATATTAACGTGAGCCGGTCGGGTAGCACAGAAAAATACTACATCAGCGATATCATCAGCAGTCAAAGGTTGCATTCCTTGATATACTTTTTTTGCTCGTTCCGTATCTCCGTGAAACCGCACTTGACTAAATTCTGTTTCTACCATTCCTGGATCAACGGAAGTCACCCGTACAGGAGTACCCAACAAATCTAATTTTAATCCTTCCGAAATAGCTTTAACTGCGGCTTTTGTGCCACAATAAACGTTACCACCGGGATAAGTTTGATGTCCCGCAATAGAACCGATATTAATTACATGACCTTTATTCCGTTGTACCATTCCGGGGACTATGTAACGGGTAAGGTAGAGTAAACCTTTGATATTAGTATCTATCATTTCCTCCCAGTCTTGGCAGTCGCCTTCATATAATTTATCTAAACCGCGACTTAAACCAGCGTTGTTGATTAAAATGTCAATTTCTGACCATTCGGGTGGTAAATTAGTAATAGCAGATTCAACGGCCGAGCGATCGCATACATCCAACTGAAGTAAATGAGTTTCTACACCATATAATTTATTAAGTTCCCGTGCTTTTTCTTCCAACTTTTCTAAGCGTCGCGCTGCTAAAATCAATTTTGCATTTTCACGCCCAAAGATTTTAGCACAAGCAGCACCTATTCCGCTACTTGCACCGGTTATTAATATAGTTTGGGTGTTGAGAGCAATCATTTTTCACGCCTCAAAAATACTATCAAACATTTCTCGCTTTACTCTAAAATTAACATTCCTGATTTGTTGGTACTGGTTTACCAGCCTTTACATCTACCATATCTTTACCATTTGGTAGGACATTTTGCGCTCTTCTCTGCGCCTCAGCGTCTCTGCGTGAGATAAAAATCCTTCAACGGAGAGGGGGAGATTCGAACTCCCGGAAGCTTTCACTTCACCTGATTTCAAGTCAGGCGCATTCGACCACTCTGCCACCTCTCCAAATTATCTGTTAGCTTGTTAAACATAAAAACCCACAGACAACAGTATAGCCTATAATTACGCCGTTGGCAATACTAAAGTAGAAGAATTATAAAAAATTTCTGCCGATACCACCTGGAAGTCATCATCTACCCAAACCAGGGAAGCTTTTGTTACCACACCCCCCTCTAACTCAACCAGGGAAAAATTCCGCCGGTTTCCCCCATTTTCTGAGATAATTCTGGGTACATTCGCCGCATTTAAATAAATAGTTCCCTCTGGACTTCTAAATATAGCTTTTCTTAACACCTTCTTAGTGTGGCGCAGATTTCGGTGCATATGACCAAAAGCCACTAGAGAAACCATTTTGTTCATATTGATACTTTGAGAAATCGCTGCTGCTAAGTCAGGATCACCAAAGTCACCACCAATAGGATGCCAATCTTTACCACAGGGGTCTTCAGGGCGATCGCCTAACCCCGTCGGTCCATTATGACCCAAAAAAATAATATTCTCACAAGCTGCACTTTTCACCGCTTCCACGATTTTATCTGCTGACTCTTCCATACTGCTGACACCATACCGTTGTTTACAGATATCAGCAAATCTCCACTCTGATCCACCCCAGGTAAAAGGACGACTACCCACTACTGTTAAATTCCAATCTGGAAAATCCAATTTACCATAACCGACTTGGGCAGATCCTAATAAATCTAATTGTTCCTGTACCCGGTCTTCCTTAGTGCGGTCATAAGGACATTTTTTCCGTCCCCATTCAGTGGCAGTGTACCATGCGTCGTGGTTGCCCATCACCGCTGCTTTGGGAATATCCAAGGAAGCAATCGCTCTAACCACATCCACTGACTCATTACCAAAATCTCCCACAAACAGCACTAAGTCAACACCCAGATGCTTGAGTGCGATACCATCTTCTACTTCCCATAGGTCGTGAACATCACCAACTACAGCGATTTTCACAGGTTTTGATTGAGTTTTCTGACTGGTCATGCCACTTTAAAAAGCCATATCCATATATATATCAGGATAAGAAACTCTACCCCATTTGGAAATAAATTGGGAGCATCCCAATGAAGGAAAAAATAAACGCAAGCTCACTGACCACCACGCTCAGATACTTTGCCGAGCGTGGTTTTGACTCACTCGATTTTCTTATAACTTTCTGGGCTTAATGGCTTGTGCAGGATTTCCTGCATAAATTGTCATTGATGCTAATGATTTAACAGCTACTCCACCCAGAGTTAATACAGCACCTTTACCGACAGTCACCCCAGGTCCAATTATTGACTTAGCAGCAATCCAACTACCTTCCTCAATATAAATTGGGGCAATTTTTAATTCAAAATCAGGGTGATTCCAGTCATGATTACCTGTGCAAAGATAGACATCTTGAGATATGCAAGCATGACTTTCTATGGTAACATGAGCTAGGTTATCTATCCAAGCATTTTCACCAATCCAGACATAATCACCGACAGTTAAGCGCCAAGGAAATTTTACCCGCACTTTTGGTTTTAGGCGCACACCTTGACCAATAGTAGCTCCAAAAATGCGGAGTATCTGCACTTTGACCGATGAAATGGGTAACCAAGAACTTTCAACTAGAGGTGATCCCAGGAAGTACCAGCACAGTTGTTTCCAATAGGGTGCACCGGGGGTATAGTTACCCAGACTGTAGTTATCTAATCGCATATTCGTAATAGACTTCTCCGAAAAAGATGTAGGGACAATTCATGAATTGTCCCTACGAATGGGTTTCAGGTTATGCTTATGTAATTTTCGGGCAGGTCTAATAGGAAAACGAGGATTTCCGCGCCTTAAATTTCTTCGGGATTAATCCCCATTTCTTGCAGTTTTGCTGCTAATTTAGCGGCTTTCTCTTCGGCTTGTTCAGCCCTTTGGCGTTCTTGTTCAGCCCTTTGACGTTCTTGTTCAGCCCTTTGGCGTTCTTGTTCTAATAATTCAGAACCCCAAAGAAGCAAATTACCGGATTCATCCCACCAGCGCAACCAAAAGGTTACCATTTCTGCTTTTTTACCTCTCCATACACCCAAAAACAGGTTTAAAGTTGCTAGGTAAAATCTTCCCTGTTCATCTGGGGATTGTTGCTGGTATTTACCGTCTGTTAAATGATAAACATCTAAGGTTCCGGTTTGAGGATGGAAGATCACATATACAGGGACTTTTAAAATTTGTTCATAAAAATACCATTTACCATAGGGATAATGGGGATTAATAGAATATTCTCCCCCCTCAGTAGCAGAGATAAATTCCATCACAATGGCGGGGGGTTCTCCTTCGGCGTGGGGAGTATAACTCCGGCGCACTTCTCCCTCTGGCAGGGGATGAGCTACAGGTATATAAACCCAGTCGGGGGCTTTGACGATGGTTTTGTCGCCCACTGTGGCGCATAGCCCAAAATTGGAAGCAATGAGCATGGATTCTAAGATTAATCCAGCCAGTTCTAAGGATTCTCGCAAAGCCGCAGCCAGGAGGGGTTGAAGATTACTTTCCACTGGTTCGTCTGGTAGGGGGAAATCCGCTGGCAGTTTTTCCCATCTCACAGGGGGTAATGTGTATAAGGGATGGCGTTCTATAACTGTCATGGTGTTAAGCAATGGCTGTTCATTTATTGTATTCCGTGTGGATAATTATCGACATTTCCAGGAAATCAGCACATACTTGTTTATTTAGGGTTTGCTGAAAAAGTCCCTTCGTTGAGGCAGGGAATAGGGAATAGGGAATAGGGAATAGTTTTAGCTATCTGTTATCCCCAGATTTTCTAATTTATCAGACCCAAAATGCACAGTTTTTAAGGTATACCCTTCAAA
>NZ_JAQMTI010000201.1:0-9499 GCF_028329225.1 Sphaerospermopsis kisseleviana CS-549
ACCTAAAACCTTGATATATCAAAGGTTAGAGGCTGATAAACACAGAAATTAGTGCAAGGGTTTTGAAGGGTATACCGGAAAAAGTGTCCATTTTTTGGGATTTCAAGAGATGGCAAAGAAATTTTCAAATCTCCTCCTGACTCCTGACTCCTGACTCCTGACTCCTATGCCCTCACGGAAAGACTTTCTCAGCAACCCCTAGTTAAACTTAGTTAAATTAGTAAGCATCGGGATTCAATCGGAGGAAATATGAGTGAATCGACATTGCTAAACTTAGATCAATCGACACCAGATTCAACCCCAGATTTTGTTAATCCCCCCACCCAGGATGAATTACTATATGATGACGGCATCCCTATGGAAACCTATCGCCATAAACTGCAAATGGACTTACTAGTTGATCCCCTAGCTGCTTGGTTAGGGGATCAAGATGCCTTTGTGGGGGGTAATATGTTTGTTTACTTTAGTCCCCATCAATTGAAAAACCATGATTTCCGTGGTCCGGATATGTTTGCTGTGTTGGATGTTCCCAAGGGAGAGCGCAAATGTTGGGTAACTTGGGAAGAGGGTAAAGGTCCAGATGTGGTAGTAGAGTTGCTATCCTCTAGCACTGCTTTCAGAGACAAGACAGACAAAAAAGAAATATACCAAAACAGGCTCAGAGTACCAGAATACTTTTGGTATGATCCTTTTAATCCCAATGAGTTTGCTGGTTTCATCATCAGGGATTATGGATATGAACCAATCATTCCCGATGAGCAAAACAGGCTGATCAGTCAAAAATTAGGTTTAGCTCTAGTGCGTTGGGCGGGAGAATTTGGGGGAGCCAATGCCGTCTGGGTGCGTTGGGCAACTTTAGAGGGGGTTCTACTACCTACAGCCCGTGAATTAGCTCAACAAGCACAGCAAGAAGCTCAACAGGCACAGCAAGAAGCCCAACAAGCACAGCAAGAAGCTCAACAAGCACAGCAAGAAGCTCAACAGGCACAGCAAGAAGCCCAACAAGCACAGCAAGAAGCCCAACAAGCACAGCAAGAAGCCCAACAAGCACAGCAAGAAGCCCAACAGGCACAGCAAAGAGCAGAGGCTGCGGAATTGTTACTGGCACAGGAGCGCCAACAAAGGGAGGAATTGCTGGCAAAATTACAGACAATGGGGATAAATCCTGATCAACTTTAGAGGCTGTTTTATAAATTTTCAAGAGGAAATTAGCTAGTTATACTAAAAACGGATGATTGCTAGACTTTTGTTCAGGCAAAAATCTTTGGATAGCAATACTCTTAGCGATTTAAATAGTAAGGCTGTAACCCGTTTTTAGTATAGTCATTTGCCAACTTTCACTAACTTAATGCTATACTTTCCTCATGGCATACATACCACTGGTGAAAAGCGGTCAAATTTTTGGGATTGCATCCAACCCACCTTCCGCACCCTAAACTGTCACACAACGAAAAATGGTCATTTGGGGATTTGAGATTGGCGAACTGCTTGCAGCAGCTCTTCGCTATCGCTACCTAAACTTTAGACCATTTTGTATTAAAATTATCCTCAAAGGTCTTCAAAAATCCGAAATTACCGATTGTGACACTGGGGGGTGCGGAATGTGGGATAAAACCATTAAAATTCAAGGCTTCCCCCTGCCATCACAGGGGTAGGTTTTTTTGCGGAGGTGCTTCACTTTGATACATGATTCATTCGGGTGCGATCGCCCATTTTTGAGAAGCATTGTTATAGAAATTTCACAGGGACATCACTAATTTTAATCAGGAAGAAATTCTGGATCAAGTAGATCATCGGCAGAAAACGGACAACTTTCAGGAAAAAGATGAGCAGGTAATTCACTTTTTTTGATAGCCTGTCTTCTGGCTTTAACATAAATTTCTGCAATTTCTTGCAAGAAATAGTTATACAACGTTTTAGACTTTAACAATAACTCAAGCTCAAATCGAAAGTTATCAATTTCATTTTGCCAAACTTTGGCACAGTATTCTTTTTCAGATTTCCAATACTTATACAACAATAAGTAAATGAGCAATTGACGCAGGTAACTGTCAACTTTCCGCCTTTGTTCATTACCCAAACTGAGAATTTCCTCCTTTAAATGTAAAAAATCTAATTCCTCAATGCGATTATTTTCTAGTAATTTATAAGTTTCTTCCAGCCAAAGGAAATAATCTTGTTCGTAAAGAACATTAATTGTGTTCATGACAGCACCTAAGTATTGTTTACTCTATTTTGACGCTCCCCGCCTTAAAAGGCTATCCATTATAAACATCTTTCTTAACAATCTTAAAACCTCTACTTGGTAAAGGTTTCAAGACTTTTGAATTTACCTGATCTTGACAAAATGCACCTCATCTTTATTGATAAAAACCTCATTTTATTGAGAATCAGCAACGGAGGATTAAGGGTTGGGGGTCTGCAAGCGATCGCTCTCATGAATATTAAGAAAGATGTTTATAATGGATAGCTTATTAAGGGGAGTAAGGGGGGATCTGGATAAAACCTGATACTTCTCAGACATCCTCTCAAAAACAATCATTGTTAATTACCAGTTAATTAGGGTTTGCTGAAAAAGTCTCTTCGTTAAGGCAGCGAATAGGGAATAGGGAATAGGCAAGAGTTTGGGTGATCTGTTAGTAACCAATTCTTTGAAATTTCACCCGGAAAATGCACACTTTTAGGAGTATACCCCTGAAAAATCCTGCACTGATTTCCTAACTTTTCACCTGAAACCCTTGATTTATCAAGGTTTTGAGTTTATTCAGCAAGCCCTAATTAAATTCTGATATCCATATTATGAATAAAGTAAGCGGGACTTTGAGCGACTTTCTGATTAACAAAATTTCGATTTCTAATGTATATATTATTTCTTGGCTTGAGATTCTTAGTTCATTCCCCGGTTTCGGTGTGTGGATCACTATTCACCGGCTCCCTCACCGTTGTACGCGGTTATAAAAATTAATGAGATCTTCCCCCATTTTCAGGGAACTAAAACGTTGAATATTCTCTAGTCCCGCCTGCACTAGCTTTGTTGCTTCCTCCGATTGGTTGAGTAAAAAATCACACTGTGCAACTATGGCTGATAGATTATCAGGACTGGCCATCAGAGCAGCATTACCAACTATTTCAGGGAGAGAACCACTGTGAGAGCAAACAACTGGACAGCCAAAAGCCATCGCTTCTAAAGGAGGCCAACCAAATCCCTCATAGTAACTGGGAAAAAGCAAGATGGAAGCCTTCAGGTATAGGGAGGATACCGCCTGATCATTGGGATAGGAAACAAAGGTAATTTTGTCACCTACTTGCAGTTCTTGAATGATCATTTGCAGATCCATATCTGGGGGAGACCCAGCCATCACCAATGACAGGGGGTGACTCTTGACCAGTTCGGCAAAAACTCTAATTACCGTTGCTCGGTTCTTATAGAAGCCATTGTTACCAATGTGCAAAATTATTCTTTTTCCATCCTGCACTCGTTCCTGCCATCCGGGGATTTCTGACGGGATTAAGTCTAATAAGCTACTTCTAATACCAGGGAAAATCACAGTGGGAACAATTTGATTGCTAACATTCTGTTGAAAGTCTTGACCTGTGCAGGTGCTGACAACACATATATTTTTCTGGGATTTGAGGGATTTTAAGTTTTCTCTAATTAACCAGCGGGCGAAAAAACCAGGCGGGGGTATGGGAAATTCCCCTTTTTGTTGCAAAACGGGAATTAAATCGTGAAGAGTGACCACACATTTTTCTGGCGGTATTTTCCTGAGAACATAGCAGGTACTACCATCCATCAGGTGAAATATGTCGCCATTGTATTTGCACATATATTTACGCAACTGTAGCGGGGAAATCAAGAGTAACCAAAGCTGTTGAAACCGTTTTTTCAGTTTAGCCGGGAGAAAAAACAGATCGGGGACAAGGTTCAGTAAGTCAATCCTGGTCAGTCGGACTTTTTGTGAGTAAGAAGATAAGGTTTCAGTCACCATGTCCACATAAATCAGCATACTGCCTACAGACTCAGTGGAACAAGTGGTGATTAATGCTACTTCTAACACACCTTGATTATCGTGAAGAAAAGGTAAAAATCCAGCCGATATTTCGGTCAATTTATCGGTCAATTTATCGGTCAATTTATCGGTCAATTTCAGAGTTTCCTATTGTTATATTTTGGGTTATATTCTGGGTTTGATGCCAAAAAAAAGCTTGCCAATACTTGGCGAAGGACAATACTAACCCCAGGGAGAAAGCAATAAAAAAAGTAATAAATGGGTCTGCTAATATTTGCCCAGATACCATCAAACTACCAATGTTTGCCAGGAAAAAGGCTAAAATTCCACCTGTGTAAACCCCTAAGTACATTTGCGACTTGAATAGGGACTGCACTTGTACCCATGCTGAAAGGACTAAACTGAGCAGCAGCAGGACTAAGGCTATAAAACCCGGTACTCCCAATTCGACCATCATCCTACTGGTGCCACTTTCTTGCCAAGTTCTCGGTCTTTGGACATTGAAAATGGCAAGATTTTGGCTCCCTGGGGAAGCTGATCCCAGACCGGCTCCAAAAAATCCCGACTGACGCACTGTTTCAATCAAGGCATCAAAATTATGTCGTCGAAAGTCTTCACCCGCAACAGCAAAATTATCTTGGTAATATCTGACGTAGGTGGAATCTTCTCCCAGATCGTTGCCAATATATATCATAATTAGCAGTGGAATCAGTAGAACGGGCAAAACGGAAAAGATCCGCCCGCCACGGGCTTGGGCATAGATCAAAGTAAAAACTATTGCCGCTACGGGCAACATATAAAGCATCTTGCGACGACCACAGAAAAACAGGGCGGCGATCGCTATGACACAAATAGCTAACCAGAGGTAGCGTTGCCTCGGTTTCGAGCTGGTGGACAGAAAAAAACTGAACATAGAAGTTGTTGAAGCGTGCCAGCCCATGACATCTGGGGAACGGTAAAAACCTGCTATCAGCTTGACAACGTAGCCAGTACTATGTCGCACCCAATCAAAGTCTAAGGCACTGGTACCTATAAGAGTCCATCCAGGTACGACGTTAAAGTATTCTAAAAATGTGCCACTCAGCATTACCACGGAGAGGAGACAATAAAAACTAAATAGTCTTTGGATATCTTCCAGAGATTGGGCAAAGTGAAAACCCACTAAAATCGCCGCCAAGAAAACGCCATAGCTAAAGATGCCAAAGACTGTCATGAGCCAGGAGTTGGAACTATAGGTCAGAGAAATCAAGGCTGGGGGGATGCAGGCCAGCGCGAACCAGTTAAAACTGCGGTTCACATTGGGATACATTCGCCAGAATGAATGCAACCAGTCTTTTTGTCCCGACAACCCCAGGATTATACCCAATATAATTGGCACACTTGCTAACAGGACACTGGCGGGGGCACCGGGGATCATTTTTCTCAGGGGGTCTTGTACTGCTGCTAGAAATACTAGCCAGTATATCCCCCGCCGCCAATTGCCTAGGGCGAGAATCGCCCCTAAAACTGAAATCAGTAATACTATACCAGATGCCATAAATCACTTTCCATTGTTGCTGGTAACAGTTAACTCCGCACATAACGCATGGCTTCTGTAATACCACAGACTACTTTTTGGTAATTATATTCCATCATCACTTTTGCGCGGGCGTTACTTCCCATCTCAGCCAGCTTTGCTTGACCTAGTTTGATCGCTGTGGCTAGGCGATCGCCTAACTTGTCTATTTGTCCCATGGGGTAAGTCCAACCGGTTTCCGGTGTAATCAGGTCAAAATGGCATCCTACTTGATCGGAAACAATTGCTGGTAGTCCACAGGCCATGGCTTCATTGACCACTAGCCCCCAGGTTTCACCGGCATCAGAGGGGAGGACGAGACATATGGGCAAGATGATTAGATTCCCCCCGGACAATACAGGGAACGCTATACAATCGGCAAGCTACCAGGAGTTGCAGGCAGCTTTTAACAACCCAACCATTGACGATAAAAACATCCCAATTGCCGTTTTTGACGATCGCAAAAATTTCTGGGGTATCACAGCCCCCAGAGTTGGTTACAGATGGTGTTTGGGCAATATTTGTTAAAACTTGATATTCATAGCCATTCAATAAAGGAACATCCCACTCAAAAGCCACCCCAAATCCATCTCCCTGCTGCATAGCATTGGGAATCATACAGAAAAAGACGTGCAGATCAATGTCGGCGTTCTGGGCTAATAGGCGAAACCAGGGTACTTGATATTGAATTGGGTGGGTGGTGAGAATACCGACTTTAAAGACCATAATTAAAAGACCATAATTAAAAGACCATAATTAAAAGTTAAAAGTAACTAATTAAAGGCTTTGAAACTTTCTGCCATCGGAATCGCTCTGTATTTTCCAGTGCCATGGTAGAATAACAGCTCCAAGTTTCCCTATCAGTCAGCAAAGATTGAATTAGTGGAATCTGCTCCCGGATTTGTTGTGGATCAATGACTATACCACCCGGTCCAGCGACCTCCGGTGGAGCGCACACATCCGCCACAATAGTTGGAGTCCCAAAGGCTTGGGCTTCTACTGCGGGTATACCAAAGGACTCTGAACGGCTTAAAAGACAAAATGCCCGAGCGCGGCGATAGTGTTCCCGTAGTTGACTGACAGATACTTTACCAGTAATTGTGACAAAATTACTGAGGTTGAGGGCTTGTATTAATGTTTCAATTTTCGAGCGGTAATCATCCGTACTCCAAGGACCGACTAGGGTTAAATGAACACGGGTGTTTAATTCGTGGAGTCTTGAGAATACTTTGACAACATCTTCAATGGCTTTGTGGGGTGTCATTGCGGAAACAGTCAGGATTTCTAATGGACGTTGTTCAAAGGTTAGGTATTGACTTTGAGCCACTTGGTAGGTTTCCTCATCAATACCAACATAAAGAATTTTACCAGCTTGAGGTTTTACCCCCGCATCGTTTTCGTAGAGTCTGGCGACATATTCAGATAAATAAAACATGGCCTGTGCTTTTTTTTGGGCTTGTTTGTAGCCCTGTCTTTGCAGCCAGGCCTTCAGGCGATCGCCAATTGTGTAGTGAAATTCCCTAACATAACACCAGGGATTTTGGGCAATAACCACTTGGGGTAATTTAGTTCCCGGAACCAGAGCGCCGGAGGTTGAAATAATTAGTTGAGCTTTTAGTTGGGTCAGGAGGGACTCTAACTGAGTAAATTGCCACCAAAGTCGAGCCGGCCAGTTTTCACCAAAATTAGGACACTCTATCCAGTGAAAACTCGATCCTAGGTCGCAACAAAGATCCCGATTGTTGTGGTGATGTAGAACAAAAAATTGATGGCGATCGCCATGATACTTGGCCAACATTCGTAAATGCCCAGAAATGACGTGTCTACCTGACATATGATTAATGGGCAGAGCATCTATGACAATATTCATATATAGGAATCCGGTTTGATTTATGAATTTTTCGTAGAGGCAGGGAACACTTCGACAAGCTCAGTGCATCGCAGGGAACAGGGAACAGGGAACACCGAAAGAAGGTCCTATATAGGACTTTTTGTCAGTAGTCCGTACTAGATAACGGGGAACGGGTCGGGGTCAAACAATATTTGATACACTAATCATGACTTGACAAACATCCTCTTAGTTACTGAAAAAGTATCGGATAGGATGGTCCTTGACTAATCTTATGAATGGCTAAACTCAGCCCTCTGGCTTCTGCAATTAAGGTGGGGAAGATCCACCAAGGATGAGTGATATGGTGTTTTGTGCGAATGGAGCGCAATGGTCGCCAAAGTATTTGCCATAGCCAGCCATTGGGTTTTGACTTTAACAGGTAATAGTAAGCTCCCACAGCATGGGCGGGTTGGGCAGTTCTCAGGTGGTGACCATAGCTGCGTGTTCCTCCCCTTTCTACCCGTAGGTGGTGAATCAGAGCTTTCGGTTCGTAGGTAATCAAACCGTATTTTTGACAGTAGCGATGGGCAAATTCCGCCTCATAGCGGTATGCAGCCCCTATGAAGTTTTCATCAAATCCCCCCAGGGCGATCGCCACAGTGCGCTTAATGGAAAAATTGCCCCCCATAAACTCCGTAATTTGCCGGGGAATGTTACTAGTAAAGCGAAATGGCTCCCCTGGTTGTAATGTCAGAGATTTTTCCCCGGGCTGTAGTACCTGTCCTGCAACCAGATCAGCTTGTTGATGGGCTTGCTGGTGAGCCTGTAGTAAATCCTCATGGGGGATAATATCATCATCGAGGAAAAGGACTATCTCACCTTTAGCTTCCAGGATTCCCCGGTTCATGGCCATGGGAATAGATGGTTGAGGTAGGCGAACCCAACGAATAGCGCCTTGTTCGGCCAAACTGTTTAATCTCGACTCAATTGTTACAGCATGATTTAAGGTCTGGTCAATCACCAAAAGTTCAAATTCTGGTGTCATTAGTCGCTGCAAGGAATCAATGGTATTAAGCAGCACTTCTCCCCGCTCATAGGTGGGGATGATCACTGAAAGTTTCATTAGTTTTTTCCCTGTCAAAAGGTTAGTTAGGGTTTGCTGAAAAAGTTACAGCAGTTTCCGTTATGATGAGGTTCGGACAATTCCATTATTCAGGGCGATCGCTCTGGGTTTGGGTGTATCCGGGTTGTATATTATTATCTAATAATATTATTATTCCATAGGGTAGCCAGGGAATGGAATTAAGAGTCTGAAAGCTGAAGTCGGTTAAAAACCGACTGGTTTTGGGTTGGGGTGGAGGTTGTTCTAAAAGCGACTTAATTACCTTTGTGGGCGATCGCCCCACGATTACCGCTATGCTAGGGATTGAAAATCGCCCGTCCCGAAGAAATCCTCTTCCTAGTCGGTTTTCAATCGACTTGAGCTTTTAGACTCTTAATTTATTCCCTGGATCCCTTGATTAATATTTATGATTTTGAGTATAAGATATACGGGCCATAACCAGTTTTTGATCCAATGTTTCTTGTGACTTTATATAAAATTCCTGGATTATCTTGAATATATTTATCAACATTAATGTATTCTTTCATCTGCAATCCTTGTTTTTGAATGATTTCTTCAAGATAAGATTCAGGTGATAAAATTACGTAGTCAAGATTATCAATAAAATTCTTGGTAGCATCATTAGTGCCAATGCCAAAAAATGGCTGATAAACTTTCCATCCTAGTAATCGGGCAGTTTGATAAAAATTCCAAGTTGAATCCCAAACTTTATACTCATTTTTGCCAATGTAAGATGTACCGATATTAACCAAGAGGTTAGGATTTCTCCCATCATAATTCCTCAATCCTGTTGCTGGTCTGATTAATAAGGAGAGGGTAATAGCCCAAATTAGTAATAAATCAGAAATGTTGAATGTCGTTACAAAAGTTTACATATTCAGTTATAGTAGTCCTATTAAGGGTGAAAATGTCAACATCTCATGATATCTTCCATCCAATGAACATAACTAATTTGTTGACACATACAAGCTTGAAGATAG
>NZ_JAQMTI010000202.1:0-3583 GCF_028329225.1 Sphaerospermopsis kisseleviana CS-549
CGAAGTAACAGCTATTACACTGGTTTAAAGGGGACTGGTGACTGGGGACTGGTGACTGGGGACTGGTGACTGGTGACTGGGGGAAGATGAATAACCTAATTACCCATTACCCATTACCCATTACCCATTACCTTTCCAAAAATTCTTTCTTGTGGTATAATTCAAAATCTTAGATTTGGGAAACTCCGGTTAAATTCCGGGACTGTGCCGCAGCTGTAAAGCAATGTCAGATTTTAGATTGCTGATTTTAGATAATTGATACTGAGAAAAACCTTGTAGCAAAATAAGGGTAATCAGAAAATCCAAAATCTAAAATCCCAAATTGAACAAGTCAGAATGCCAACTCTAGGAAATTTATCCCTGTTCTGTCTCCGCGTCGCACGGGGAAGGAGTGACCATTTTGTTAAGTCCATTTACAGCTTGTCCAGGTTTATTTTACACCACACCAGCCCAAGATGGCATCTTATCTCGCCTAAGAATACCCGGTGGCATTTTGAATAGTGAACAGCTACACGCGATCGCCAATATAGCGGATAATTATGGAGGCGGCTATGTTGATGTTACCAATCGCGCTAATTTACAAATCAGAGAAATTAAACAAGAAATAAATATTGATATTCTCCAGCAATTACAAAAAATGGGATTAGGTTCTATTAATCCTGCTGTAGACCATATTCGCAATATTATGACGAGTCCCATTACGGGTATAGACTCTCAAGAATTAATAGATACTCATCCTCTGGTGAAAGCTTGGGATGAATACATCACAGAAAATTCCCATTTAGGCGGACTTTCGGCAAAATTTAGCGTTGGCTTCGATGGTGGTGGAAAACTTTCTCTCAAACACTTCCCCAATGATATCACTTTAGCGGCTGTTGATATTGATCAGGGGGGTAGGAAAGAACCGAAGTTCTTTCCTACGGGGAAATGGGGACATAAACTAGTATATCTCATTTTGCATTTTTGTGGTGGTGAAAAAGAAAAATTTTTTATAAATACAGGAATTTTATTAACGCCCGCACAATGTATACCATTTTTAGGTGCTTTAGCGGAGGTTTACTTACAGCATACAGATCCTAGTAGCCGGCGTAAACCACGCTTGCGGGAGGTTATTGATAATTTGGGCTGGGAAAATTATTTACAACAAGCTACAGAGTATTTAACTGCAAATAATTTACAGGTAGCCAAAGAAATAGCATCTCAAAATCTCACACAAATAAGCAAACTCGCAAATTTACATGATGAAGCTAAACATAATAATCAAAATAATCAAGAAATGTACCATATTGGCATACATGAACAGAAACAATCAGGATTATATTATATCGGTGTTGTTTTACCCTTGGGACGGTTGCAAACTTGGCAAATGCGGGGTTTAGCTGATTTAGCCGCCAAATATGGTAATAGTAATCTCAGACTCACACCTTGGCAGAATTTACTAATCACAGATATTGCCCAAGAACACATTGCACAAGTGCAAAGAGAAATTGCCCATCTAGAACTGAGTTATTCAGCTACCAACATTAAAAGCGGGTTAGTTTCCTGTTCAGGAAAGCGGGGTTGTGCTGCTGCTGCAACAGACACCAAAACTCACGCTTTAACATTAGGAGAATATTTAGAAACTCACATCACCTTAGATTCTGCTATTAATATTCATTTTAGTGGGTGTGTTAAATCTTGCGCTCAACATCATCAAAGTGATATTACATTGCTAGGAGTGAAAATTGAGGCAGAAAATGAATCCAGGGAAGGATATCAAGTGTATCTTGGTGACGATACCTTACAACAATTTGGTCGTCCAATTTATGAAAATGTGACTTTTGCCGAATTACCTCAACTCATGGAACGAATGTTAAAAGTGTATCAAATGAAACGGGTTAGTTCTCAAGAATCATTTAGAGAATTTGCCAATCGTTATGATATATCTGAACTCAAACAATTGTTCACTGTTCAATCCATTTAAGTCTCAAATTCCAAATATCGAAACTATGTATAATTATATACGCGATGCCGAGGAAATATACAGAAAATCTTTTGCCATTATTCGCTCAGAAGCTAAATTAGATACCCTACCGGATGATGTAGCGCAAATTGCTGTTCGTTTAATTCATGCCTGTGGAATGCCGGATATAGTTCCAGAGTTAGCATATTCACTCAATGCCGTGGATGCAGGTAGAAAAGCCTTAGCATCTGGCGCACCGATTTTATGCGACTGTCACATGGTTGCACAAGGCATTACCAGAAAAAGATTACCCACCAATAACGCAATTATTTGTTCTTTGAATGATCCAGAAGTACCAACAATAGCCAAACGCCTGGGAAATACTCGATCAGCAGCAGCTTTAGAACTGTGGCGTTTTCATTTAGATGGGGCAGTTGTGGCCATTGGTAATGCACCCACAGCCTTATTTAGATTATTGGAAATGCTAGATGAGGGAGTACCACGTCCGGCATTAATTTTAGGCTTTCCCGTGGGGTTTGTCGGTGCGGCCGAATCAAAAGTCGCTTTAGCAGAAGATAGTCGTGGTGTGCCATTTATGACTTTACATGGACGAAGAGGAGGCAGTGCGATCGCTTCTGCTGCCGTTAACGCCATAGCAACCGAGGAAGAAATATGAACTCAAAAGGTCGTCTGTATGGAGTTGGTGTTGGTCCTGGAGATCCAGAACTATTGACATTAAAAGCATTACGCTTAATACGTTCGGCCTCTGTTATTGCCTATCAGTCAGCAATAGATCGGGAAAGTATCGCCAGAAAAATCGTGTCGCCATACTTACCCGGTAATCAAATTGAAGTTTTATATCATCTTCCCCGCGCCCTAGAACCAGAAAAAGCCCAAGCCATTTATGACAAAGAAGTTGAACCCATAGGTGAACATCTAGCCGCCGGTCGGGATGTCGTTGTATTGTGTGAAGGCGATCCGTTTTTTTACGGTTCTTTCATGTATATCTTCACTCGTTTATCTGACCAGTATCAGACGGAAGTTGTTCCTGGCATTTCTTCCTTAATGGCCTGTCCAGTATCCTTGGGTGTACCCTTCACCTACTACAACGATATTCTTACAGTTCTACCTGCTACCCTGCCCACGGAAATGCTAACTGCCCAGCTTTTAGCCACAGATGCAGCGGCAATCATGAAACTTGGTCGTCACTTTGTCAAAGTGCGTGATATCCTGCATCAATTAGGACTAGCTTCACGGGCAAAATATATTGAACGGGCAACAACCACACAGCAAAGAATTTTACCTTTAGATGAAGTAGATCCCGAACAAGTTCCTTATTTCTCGATGATCGTTATTCCGACTAAGCAAAGACTTTAAGGAGTTCAAGGAGTCAGGAGTCGTAGGGGCGAAGCATTCGGAAAATATCCTTAGACAACAATTGATAATTTATCACCCGAATGCTTCGCCCGTACAGGAGTCAGGATAAAGAATATATGTTACCTGCTATATAAAACCTAGACAAAACTAGACTTTACTTTCTACTTCAACGGGAGCATGGGAGCAGTTATCCCTCAGTAGACTTTCACGCCTTAGCCAGACGCGATTGTGTTCCAATTAAGTTTCTCAAAAAGACTACCACCA
>NZ_JAQMTI010000203.1:0-26699 GCF_028329225.1 Sphaerospermopsis kisseleviana CS-549
CTCCTGCCTCCTGCCTCCTGCCTCCTGCCTCCTGCCTCCTGCCTCCTGCCTCCTAACTAACACGCGCCATCATGGTTAGTAATCCTTGCTGACCCAATAAAATTTCCCTAACTAAGCTGAAAATACCCACCCAAATAATCGGAGTGATATCAACCCCACCAATAGGAGGTACTACCTTTCTTAACAGCATTAAAAATGGTTCAGTTGGCCAAGCAATGAGATTAAAAGGTAAACGGTTAAGATTTGCTTGAGGATACCAAGTGAGAATAATGCGGAAAATAAACAAAAAAATCATCACACCCAACAAGGGTCCAAGAATCCAAGTAGTTAAGTTAACACCTGTCATAGCTTTAAGTTACCGTCTTTCCAAAAATCAACAAGTGGTAGTGTAATCTAGAAAATTTTAAGCTTTGTAAAGCCTTCTCACTCCCATCTTAACTAAATGCCGGCATTTTCTGGCCTCAGAAAATAATAGCTGAAAAGTTTTCTTGGCTTCTCAAGGAACTGATACACCATTAAAATTAAAATGAATTATGTAAAAAAAAAGGTTGAGAACTATGACACCCTCTTTAGCAAATTTTCTTTGGAGTCTCCTTTGGGGTACTGCTATTGTGGTCATCCCCGCTACTGTTGGTTTAATTTTCATCAGCCAGAAAGATAAAATCCAACGCAATTAAGCAATTGGGGACTGGGGAATGGGGAATGGTGACTGGAGACTGGGGACACTTCGACAAGCTCAGTGCATCGCTGGAGACTGGGGACTGGGGACTGGGTAATCAATTTGATATTTCCCAATCAACTATCAACTATCAACTATCAACTATCACCTTTTCCCCAATCACCAGTCACCTATCACCAGTCACCTATCACCAAAAATTGTAAACAGCTTCAGAGCTTATTTGCTAGATGCTTTGAAGCTTAAATATATTGTCAATAGTTAAAATAGTAATTTTAATTGTTAGCAATAATTGATGCTACAAGTCCCCGGATTAGTCCGTGTGGTAAATCTAAAATCCAAAATCTAAAATGCAAAATTAGATGACTCGCTAACATAGATGTGATATTGGGAAAAGAGCAATGATAAATTTTGGGCTGAACTCAGCCAGTGTTTTGGCTCAGGTAAATTTTGGGGCTAACTCAGCCAGTGTTCTAGGAATTTTCCTGGCTGTGGCTGGGGCAGCACTATATTTTCTTCGCACCGTGCGCCCGGAACTGTCACGAGATCAAGATATCTTTTTTGCGGCGGTTGGCTTACTGTGTGGTTTTATTCTCATCTTCCAAGGATGGCGACTTGACCCGATTTTGCAGTTTGGTCAGTTGCTGTTAGTTGGTTCTACTGTATTTTTTGCTGTTGAAAGTATTCGTCTGCGAAGTATTGCTACTCAACAAGCGAAACGCAATACTCCCATTGTGGATGATGAGCGAGAAGTCAGCAGAAAATATTCTTACTCTGATCGCCGTAATTATCAAGCGGAAATGGATGCCGATTTAGAACCGCTACCTTATTACGAAGAGGAAGAAGAAGAACGTCCCCCACGTCCCAGGATTCGTGGTAGCCGAGATGATCGTTCCAGCCGTGATAATTATTATGAGGAACAACCCCCACGACGAACAGAACGCCGCAGTAGCAGGGAAAAACCAGAAACAGCCGAAAGGAAACGTCGTCCGAGTTCTGGACGTTCCGTAAGTCTCAAGAGTGATAGTTTTGAACAAGAAAATTGGGGTTCTGTTTCTAAGGAAGTTGATGACTGGGAAAGTCCCCAAGAGGAAGTAAGAAAACCGTCACGTCGCAGTAATAACAGACCTCAACGCCCAGAAATCCGTGAGGATGATGTTACACCTAGACCTAGAAAACGTCGTCCATCTGCTGATTCACCTTCTCGCAGAGAAAGGAATGAAGATGAGGCTATACCTACTGATTATGTACCATATAAACCTCTGGAAACTCCCAATGAGGATTCAGGTAATACCAATGACTTTGATGATGTTTAAAACATTTAGCTGATGGTAATTTCAAGGGCGACGGAAAGCGGTTGATGTGAAAAAATTTACATCTGTATTGTGGCTCCAAAAGCGTATTCGTTGGAGCCTAATTTTTAGCCTCAGTGGGTTGCTTGTGTCTTGTGGTGCTGGTGAGATTCCGGTTGGGGTTTATTCTCTAAACAGTCGTTATACTGAGGAACAACCGGCTTTGAGTGGCAACGGACGCTTTTTGGCCTTTGTCTCTAATCGTAATGGTAATCAGCAATTGTTGATGTACGACTTGGAAACCCAAAGTTTTATTCCCACTCCCAGTTTAAACCGACGAGAAACTGTTGCTGAAAGTCCCAGTCTCAGCTACACAGGTCGTTATATTTGTTACCTCACGAGTGACCAAGGTAGACCAGTGATAGCACTTTATGATCGCGCTATGAAACAATCACAAATCATTACTCCTACCTATCGCGGCTGGATCAGAAATCCTCATATCAGTCCTGATGGACGTTATATAGTGTTTGAATCTGCCAGTCGTGGACAATGGGATATTGAAGTTTTAGACCGAGGACCCACTGTAGAATTAGATATTCCTAATGGTGCAACGGTGACTGGTGATAGGTGACTGGTGACTGGTGACTGGTGACTGGTGACTGGGAAAAATAACTAATAACTAATAACTAATGACTAATAACTAATGACTAATGACAAATTACTTTTATTTTTATTATTAAGTTCAACTTTGTTAACTGGGTGTTTTGGTTATCCGCGTATATTAAGTTATCCCTTTGATCCCGGTGGTCGCGGTTTAAACAGTTCAGCTTCGGAGTTAAATCCGCAAATTTCGGGCAGATATATTGTTTTTACTACTAATCGTCGCGGTAGCCAGGATATTTATATGTTTGATACTGTTACACGAAATCTAGTAGATTTACTAGGTTTAAATTCTTTTGATACTATTGCTGATCATCCTTCTGTGACTCAAGATGGTCGTTTTGTGGTTTTTGCTGGGAGTCGTCAGGGGCGCTCCTTTATTTTTCTTTATGATCGAGAAACTCGACAATCCAGAAATTTAACTGCTAATCTGCAAGCAGAAGTCCGCAATCCTACAATTAGTGCTGATGGTAGTAGAATTGCGTTTGAGTATAGCAATAATGGGCAATGGGATATTTTACTGTATGACAGGTTTGGACAAAAATTGAATATCCCCCAAGACCCAAGGTAATTGATAATTGATAATTGATAATTGATAATTCGTAATTATAAATTACTACCCAATCACCAATCACCAATCACCAATCACCAATCACCAATCACCAATCACCAATCACCAGATTTAACTGATTCAATGAGCGATCGCACTTGTTGAGTACCTTCTGAGGGTTCAAAGGAGAGGGGAAATTTACCCCTGACTAACATCCGTAAACCCAGAGGTGCAAGACTAAGTAATCCTTTTAAATCACGGAAATAATTACCAACTACTTGGATACCAAATTGACGTTCATCAATCCAACCACCTGCTTTAACTAGCTCAACCAATACTTTGCGGTGACGAATGGAACGGCTATCACTGGCTTTTTTGCGGTCAAGAATTTCTTGTTTAATTTTGGTAATTTGTTCTAATGGTGCAACTTCCATTGGACAAACAGAGTCGCAATAAAAACAACGAGTACAACCCCAAACACCTTTAGTTCCTTCGTTGTAATTTTCCAAGCGATTTTCTTGGTTACTATCGCGGGAATCTGCCACCATGCGGTACGCTTTGGCGAGAGCGTGGGGACCTACAAAATCGGAATTAACTTCACGGGCGTTGCATTCTGAATAACAAGCACCACACATAATACAATTACCTGTTTGATCGAGAAGCGATCGCTCTTGTGGTGTTTGCAAAAATTCTTTTTCTGGTACTTGTCGCGCTGCTGTACTGACATAAGGTGCAACCGCTTCTAAATTATCCCAAAAACTACTCATATCTACGACCAAATCCTTAATCACGGGCATATTTCCCAAAGGAGCGATCGTGATTTCATTAATGGTATGATTATGGTTTGTCGATAATGAAGATGATGAAATTTTTTGCAATCTAGCTAGTTCGCTGCCAACATTTTCTTTACAGGCTAAAGCTGAACGTCCATTAATTCGCATAGCACAGCTACCACAAATAGTATTGCGGCAATTTTTGCGAAATGCTAAAGTTCCATCTTGTTCCCATTTGATCCGATTTAGGCAATCAAGTATTGTATTACCTGGTTCTACCTGTAAAGGATAAGTTTGGACAACAGGGTGAGAGTTTTGCTGCTGGCGAATAATCTTAAAAACAACTTCCATATATTACCAACCAAATTCTAAAAATTGCCTTACCTGCTGCCAAAATAATGAGTACAAGCAGGTTGTTGTCAAAAATTAGCCCGTTATTTAACTTCAGTGGCTAATAAGCTGATGCTGAAGGCGCTTATGATTCCAGTTCAAGGATAACCATTAAAATTTTAGTTGTAGAAGTGCAGTCAGTGAAATTTATCGAAACAATCGAGTCTCAAAACGGACTTCATTCAAAGTTGTGGGAGGCGTGATAAATCCCCGTGACAAAAACCGCCTCCAGCAAAGCGACCTCCTGGTTTTGTGAACTGAGCAGTATTAGCAGGTGTTTAACATAGCGATGTGTTTACCTGAGCAAATGCAGCTTAGGCATGGAAGTTCAATTTGTCAAATATTTTTTTGCTTTTCTCTGACAAGAGGTGAGGGATATACCCTTCACTGGTTTATCCTCTACACTTGAGACTTCTTTAGTTTAGTCCTGTTTGTAAAAAGTCTTCCAGTAATAGCGAAATAAAAATTTTTTAAATATATAGAAGTGTTAAAGCGGCGGACAATTATTTGGTTATGGCTATCAAGCAAGGGATAGATGTGGTAAATTGATTCTTCCCCTAGACAGACGTGGAGAATAATCGGCGATATTTTCCCTGCTCCTAATAAACAGGGTGAAAAATACCAGGGGCTTTTTGTCTGATCTCCATCAAGAAAACCTAGATTTAAGTCACTCACTCAAAACGTCTCGCCTAATTATATAAACTTTTATAAAAGTCTTGACTCCATACTCATGAGACCATCAGTCCAGAGTAAAATCCTTACTCCTTTTTCTCTCCCCAACTCCAGTGATTTGAAAAAAAAATAATTTGCAAATTGTTTTTTAAATTCAACAAATATTTTGCTATTATTGGTTCATGATAGTATTTAATATGAAATTACGAAGTCACAAAACCAGTACCAAAGTCCGTACAAGTCCGGCTGCTACTGCTTTGTTGATTCGTAATGTAGAGACAAGAAAATTTGTGTCTCTATCGGCTGGACACAAGGGTGTATGTCTCTAAGACCATCAGCAAATACTATGCTGTCCTAAGCTGGAAATGACGAGTGGGTACAAACCTACAACTCAAGAGCAAGAAAGGCAAGCACTGAAAATGAAAAACCTGCAATTTATTGTATCTACAACTTTTTAGGAGTAGAACTAACCTGATTTGTAAAGGTGGCTTAAAATTACACCACTACACTAGCGCCAAAAGATTAAAATATTTTTCTTTCTCATGGCGAATGATGGTTAAAAATGCCGTACAATCAACGGAATAAAATTCTGTGACAACCATGATCTCTAATTGAATATGGAAAACCATATATAGAGATACTTGGGCTGATCATATCAGCAGGAATTCACACTTCACCCTCAAGTCTTCAGTAGCTCTGGACATTGGCTAAAAAGCCAAATGTAAAAATCAGGCTACATTGATGAACTGTTTCAAGAGATTAAGGAAATTTTGAACATAATGACAGAAACTGCAACCGCCCCATTAACAGGAAAAGCACTGCTGGCTAAAGTAAAAGAGCTTTCTAATTTACCACGCCGAGAAAGAGCGAAGCAGTGCGGCTATTACACCGTTACCAAGAATAATCAGGTGCGTGTAAATCTCACCGATTTTTATGATGCTTTGTTGTCAGCTAGAGGTATTCCTCTGAGTCCAGAATCTCCTAAAGATGGACGTGGTCGCGAACCGACATACCGGGTTAGTGTTCATCAAAATCGTCAAATCGTGATTGGTGCTACCTATACCAAAGCAATGGGTTTAAAACCTGGTGATGAGTTTGAAATTCGGTTAGGTTACAAGCATATTCACTTGATTCAACTTGGTGAAAGTGATAAAAAATTGACATCATCCGATGTGGAAGCTGATGAAGCTGATTTAGAAAATGAAGAGGAGGAATAAATTTCTCTGAGAGTAGGGGTAAGTTGTAAATAAATCTTTGCTTTCTTATCCCTACACCTCCCTACACCTACAAATAAATAGTATTTGTAGTTTAAAGGTTTGTTCATACAACAAAATAAGATTTGACATTTTGTATGCGTCACCAATTCTAGTAGAGTTTTGAAGGATAAGCAAGAACTCTCTGGGAGCTAGAAATCTATCGTGATTTTCTCGTCTGTTTTCTTTTCACTAATAGAGCCATCAGTCAATAATACATTACTGGCGTTGCTAAAAAATGCGCCAGTAGTGTTTTTTGTCATGGCTTTTTTTATGGTTTGGGTAGTATGTTGGTTGCCATTAGCAGCGATATCCGCCTTCATACTTAATTTGCAGCTTAATAAACCTTTACAGCCAGAGCAAAAAATTCCTTTATTGGTATCTCTCTATCTATTAGTACCTTTCATTCTCTGGGGAATTAATTGGTTAGGACTGGGGTCTTTTGCTAATTATGGCTTGGTGGGGAATATTTCTATTTTGCGTTCTTTGTGGCTGGGTTTGGGTTTAGGTGTGTTGGGACTGGTGATAGTGTTTACCTGTCAATTTTGGCTAGGTTGGTGCTATTTAGAAAAATCAAATATTAAATTAATTCCGGGAATTTTGCTACCAATTTCTTTGGTGGCTTTGTTTGTAGGTGGGATAGAAGAGTTGTTATTTCGGGGTTTTTTATTGATAACCCTGGAGAAAGACTACCCGATCTGGTTAGCAGCGATTATTTCTAGTTTGATTTTTGCCTTGCTGCATTTGGTTTGGGAACAAAAAGAAACGATACCGCAACTACCTGGGTTATGGCTGATGGGAATGGTTTTGGTATTGGCCAGGTTAGCTGATGGTGGTAGTTTGGGGATAGCTTGGGGACTTCATGCGGGTTGGGTATGGGCGATCGCTACCATAGATACAGCAGGATTAATAACTTATACAGGGAAAGTCTCAGAATGGGTTACAGGTAAAAACAAAAAACCCCTAGCCGGATTAGCTGGGGTTCTGTGTGTTCTGGTAACAGGAATAATTCTTTGGTGGTTTGTTGAGATTTAGGCATTGGGTAGGAAAAAACTAATCACCAATCACCAATTACCAATTACCTAACCCCCAAAACCAGGAATTAAACGTTTTAGAGCGCGACCAGCTACATCACCATATCGCAATTCACCACAAAGGATTTTACCCATAGTTTGAGCGCCAGAGGGACGTTTAACACCGACTTTGTAGCCAATACCAGGGAAGCGATAAAATGCGCCAGCTAATTTTTGCGCCCAAGCCATTTCTGAACCCCATTGTTCATGAATAGCCTCAGTGTAGTTTTCCAAGGCGTTGATATCACCACTAAGCGCCTCATTAATGAATTGTGCGGCTAGGACACCGCTAAAAATTGAGGGGCGAATACCTTCTGCGGTAAAGGGGTCAACAACACAAGCAGCTTCACCGGCTAAAACAGCATTTTGGGTATGCAGTTTTTGATTACCATCCCATAAGGATATGGGATAACCATATTGTTTGCTGGTTTTAATATCTACATTAAAATATTTGGCATATTCATCCAAAATTTTTTTAAAGTCCTGGGGTTCGCCACCAATAAACGTTCCGACTCCGAGAGAGTAACCGTCAGCTTTGGGAAAATTCCAGATATAACCGTTTTTGACTAAACCAAACTCAAAGTGAATTGTGGATTTATTCTCTACATTTGCCGGAATTTCTGCTTCTAATGCTCCTGCTAAACGACGTTTCCGGTCTTTGAAACCTAGCCATTTGGGCATTGAACCTTTAACACCATCCGCAGCAATTAAGTAGCGACCTGTGACTTGTCCGTTAGCCGTGTTAACTTGCCAATAATCACTTTTAAACTCAATACCTGTAACTTCTGTATTGTCTCGTAGTTCTGCCCCTTGTTTTTGAGCTTGTTGAACGAGAAAATGGTCGAATACATCTCGCCGCACCATCCAGACTGGTTCTTTGATGCCGATTTTGGCTTCTACAGGATCTTCTAGTTTCCAGGTAAAGCGCAGGGAGTCTACTTTAACGGAAATTGCAGGGCTAAAGTCAAAATCAAACCATTGAGCGATCGCTGGTGACACACCACCACCACAAGGTTTATATCTGGGCAGAGATGCTTTTTCTAAAACTAATACTGAGCGTCCCTGTTTGGCTAAATGATAAGCTGCTGATCCACCCGCCGGACCAGCACCAACAATGATACATTCGTACATAAATAAGGGAATAGGGAATAGGTAGGAGGCAGGGAGCAGGGAGCAGGGAGCAGGGGAGGTTAATAACCCCATCACCAGTCCCCAGCGATGCACTGAGCTTGTCGAAGTGTCCCCAGTCCCCAGTCCCCAATTTAGACGGTTGTAATGTCTTTTTCCTTCTCTGCCAGCAAGTCGTCGATTTTCGCTGTATATTTGTTGGTTAGTTTTTGTAGTTTATCTTGCTGATCTCGTGATTCGTCTTCGGAAATTTCCGCGTTTTTTTCCTGTTTACGAATTGAGTCAAGAGCATCACGACGGATATTGCGAATACCAACTCGACCTTCTTCGGCATACTTAGCAGCGAGTTTAGCAAATTCTTTACGACGGTCAGATGTCAAAGGTGGGATGTTCAAACGAATTACAGAACCATCATTGCTGGGGGTTAAACCGACATCTGACAAGGAGATTGCCTTTTCCACCATATTCAGACTCTTCTTGTCATAAGGCTGAATGAGAATGGTTGAGGCATCTGGTGTGGAAATGTTGGCCAGAGATTTTAGAGGTGTTGGTGAACCGTAGTAGTCCACCTGTACTTTATCGAGTAGGCTCGCATTGGCGCGGCCAGTGCGAATGGTGTTAAAAGCTCGTTGAGTAGCCTCAACGGTTTTTTGCATCGTACTTTCAGCTTCAGCTAATTTCACAAGAACCTCCCACAAGAGTGCCAATAGATTCTCCCATTACTGCACGGTGAATATTTCCTCGCGTTGTTAGGTCAAATACCAGAATGGGAATATTATTTTCTTTACATAAGGCAATTGCGGTACTATCCATGACTCGCAAATCTTCAGCCAAAACGTGGGCGTAAGTGAGGGTTGTGTAACGTTTGGCTTCAGGATAAATAGTGGGGTCAGCATCGTAGATTCCGTCTACTTTGGTGGCTTTAAAAATCACTTCTGCTTCTATTTCTGCTGCTCTTAATGCCGCAGTGGTATCTGTGGTAAAGAAGGGATTTCCTGAACCAGCACCAAAAATTACCACCCGTCCTTTTTCTAAATGACGGATGGCACGACGACGAATATACGGTTCTGCTAATTCTTGCATAGCGATCGCTGTTTGTACCCGCGTCTGTATTCCTATCCTTTCTAGCGAGTCTTGTAGCGTCATGGCATTCATTACCGTGGCAATCATTCCTATGTAGTCAGCGGTTGCTCTGTCCATTCCCGCTGATGCTGCCTTAACGCCTCTGAAAATGTTGCCACCGCCAACTACGATAGCGACTTGAACGCCAGTGGCTACCACCTCTGCCAACTCTTCGGCTATTCCCTTGACTACTTCTGGATCAATGCCATAGCCCATGTTGCCCATCAAGGCTTCACCGCTCAGTTTAAGTAAAACCCGTCGGTAATTCGTTCCCATGAAGTTACGTTTTATTTTATCAAATAAGTTGCAATTGCCTCCAATTTAAGATAGCAGTACAGTGGCAATCTGTGTCTAGTTCTGCGTTATTTTCGCCATACTAATGGCGTTCCCAGTTGTGGGGTTTGTGCTGGCTGGATTTCTTGACCTTCAAATAAAGAGGCGATCGCATTTCTTAAAAAATCTTCCCCAGTCGCTGATGGATCTTGAGGGTGTTCGTCAATTTGTCCTTTATAGCGCACAATCCCTTCATTATCAATTAAAAAAGCCGTTGGTGTGCTAACAGCACCAAAGCTACGAGTTACATCTTGTGTTGTGTCCCATAGGTAGGGAAAATTTAGTTCATGGCGCTGGGCAAAAACTTTCATATCTTCAAAGTTTGATCCAAGGTTGATATCTTCCCCAGGATTCACATCATTACCATTTAGTCCAATGAGTGTAAAGCTGCTAGGTGAAAATTCCGTTTGAATTTTTTTCAGCCTGTCTATATACTTTTCTACATAAGGACAGTGGTTAGACATAGAAATTACACATACTGAGCGTAAACTCTCTAGATAACGGCTGAGATGGTGTACACGGCCATCAATTCCTGGCAACTCAAAATCTGGTGCATAGCTTCCGATAGGAGTATCAATTGTTTCTAGTATATTCATTGTTTTTTGCCAGAAGGAACTAGGAACAAAAACTTGTGTAAATTCAGCGTTAGTTTTTTAGGTGCTAAACTAAGCCTTAGTATTTGTTTTCTATCCAAATTCATTTTATATACTAATTGAGTTAGCGTAAATTGTAAAACCTCCTGAATTTGGGATTTATGCTATTTTGAACATCCACAATGTTGTTTTTTGGGTAAATTTTCTGTAATAACCCTGTAAAGTATCATATATTTCTCTAATTCTCATGTAGTATGCCAAGCTCAAAATTCCAGGTTTGTCCTATGCTAGATATCTAAAATATGGGCAAAAATCTATTTAACATTAATTCTATTTAACATTTAATTTTGAGTTGTTTAGTGATATGGGTGAAACAGTGTTTTTTAGTGTTGTTATACCAACTTATAATCGGTTGCCAATTTTGCAGAAGTGCCTCCGCGCTTTAGAAGTACAGAATTTCAAGGATACAACTCTTGTAGAAGGGTATGAGATTGTTTTAGTGGATGATGGTTCTACCGATGGGACTTTAGACTGGTTAGCTGAACATCAAGATCAGTTTCCTCATGTGCGGTGTTTTCAACAGGATCATGCTGGTCCTGCGGCGGCGCGAAATTTGGGTGTAGAAAAAGCTGCGGGTGATACGATTATTTTTATTGATAGTGATTTAGTGGTTTTGTCTAATTTCTTACAAGCTCATAGTAATGCTTTATTGCAAGGAAGAGAGAAATTAGGAAACGACGCTTTTTTTACCTACGGTGCGGTAATTAATACTTGTAATTTTGAAAATCCCACTTCTGAACCTTATAAAATCACAGATTTTTCTGCGGCTTTTTTTGCTACGGGTAATGTGGCTATTCCTAAACATTGGTTAGAAAAAGCAGGTTTGTTTGATACTGGTTTTCAACTATATGGATGGGAAGATTTAGAGTTAGGTGTAAGGTTGAAAAATTTGGGTTTGCAATTAATTAAATGTCCTCAAGCTGTGGGTTATCATTGGCATCCACCCTTTAGTTTACAACAAATTGATAATTTAATTGATAAGGAAATTCAACGGGGAAGGATGGGAGTTTTGTTTTATCAGAAACATCCCACTTGGGAAGTGAAAATGATGATTCAAATGACTCTGTTTCATCGTTTGTTATGGGGTATGCTTTCTTTAAATGGTTTGTTTAATGAAAGAACTAGCGCCCCTTTATTGCAATGGTTGATTAATTTGGGTAAGCCGCAGTTAGCTTTGGAAATTGCGCGGATTTTTTTGAATTGGTATAATGTGAAGGGGGTTTATCAGGCTTATGGTGAGATGATGAATAAATGATTGTTTCGCGCAAAGAGTCAAAGGAGCAAAGGCGCAAAGAAGAGAAGAAGGGATATAATAGAAGAAGTGTGATATTTTTCTATTAAGGGTAGAAATCCTCATCTAAAATTTGCTCTACTGAGAAGGGAGAAGTTAGAGGATATTTATTTTCTGATGGTATGGTAATTCCAAATTTAGCCAGTTTACCTTCTTTTATGGCAAGTTTACGCGCATCGGGGTAAGATTTTTCTAATGCTTCTGTTAAGTAATTTTTGAGAGATGGGGTATCTGTTAAATTATCAATTTGACTGATTTTTAATAGTGTTTGTTTTTCAATATTGGTTAATCTATCCCAGGTTAAGAGGATGTTTGATTTGATATCTTCTGTTAAGATTAAATTGTTTTCTTGGATAAATTCTGCAATTTCACCTTGAAATACATCTTTTATTAAAATGCTGATATATTGTAAATATCGAGGATGAGTTTCGTATAAGTTTATTAGGTTTAACCAATGTTCTTGATTTTGCAATCTTTGATTTTTTAATATTTCTGTAGCTGCATTACCTAAACCTGATAATTCTAAGGAATGAATGGGGTAAATTTCATCATCTAAGGATATCAGTTCTTGGCATTTTTCTTGACTAATCAAAATTACACAGCTTTGATTTTCTATTGCTGTGATCATTTGTAGGTTGGGTTGACGTTAGAAAACCCAACTAACTACACTTAAATATAAATTACAACTTCCTCCTCTTTCCATAGCTAATAATTTTTATCAACCATAAAAACCCTTTATTTATAAACATCTCACCGCGCACCAATAGCCATGATCACATATAATTGATTAACAGTATCCTCAATAAACAAAATCCTATATTTACCAACTCTTAAACGACTTTCTTCTCTACCCTTCAATGGTTTAATATCAAGATTTTCTGTTCCTGTGATTAAACCATCCAACGCACGAATAATTCTTACTTGATCTTCAACTCTTAATCGTTCAAGATATTTTTGGGCAGGTTTTAAGATAATATAATCAAGCAAAATCTTCTCCTAGTAATTGACGCTTTAACTCCTGAGATGAAATTCCTTTATCTTTTCCTGTAAGATAATCTTGTAATGCAGATGCACTCATATCTAACAATTCATCATCTACATCTTCATCATTTTCATTAGTCTGTTGATCAGCAACATTTATTTTCTGAATAAACTCTAATACATAACTCAATTTTTCATCAGGAATGAGGCTGATTTGTTTTAATATTTCTTGACGAATAATGCTAGAATTAGTCATAAATCAAACTCCTATTTTTTGTCACATAACTATTATGTGTGTAAAATTATCATCAAGGTGAAACTTAATCTTGTTTGACATTTTCACCCTTATAACATTTATTATTGTTGATTTAACCATCCCTGTAAATTAGATACTTTACTAAAATAATTAATTCCCACATTAGCTAATACCTGTTGAATATTAGTCTTACCAAAATCCTTAGTATTTTCACTAAAAAATACCTTCGACATTGATAAATTATTCTGAGCATGAGCTAAAATCACCTGTAAAATAAAATCATCTCGCTTTTGATTTTTACCAGGTATTAAAGGAGTATTTAAGGTACTTTCCAACATTTCAATTCTGGGTTCAATCAATTCACCATGATTTTTCAGATATTCGAGAATCTTCAAAAATCGGTTTCTAAAATCAGTTAATATGTCATCATAATCAATTAAGGAACTTTCTAAGTAGTTGACAAAAGAGGTAGAGTTAGATAATTCTTTATTTCTTTTTGCTTCATTCATCTCTATTTGAATAGTTTGAGAAAAAGATTGACTACGTTTTTCTTCTCTTTCTATTGCTACTAGGGTTTCCATCAAGCAAATACTCGGTATCACAAACTTGAGTTTATCTGAAGACTGATAAACAAAATCTTCTAATTCTTTATTTCTTCCTTTGGCAATTGCCATAATGGAATTAGTTTCCAAATAAATAATTATCATAATATTATCATAATAATTGTAGCTCCTCTGTAGTTATATCATCCAAAAGAGCAAATAAACCAATTTCTTTCATTTCTTCAATGTAAGGAGGATTTTCACTTTTCCAATGATAATCTAAATCTCTTAACCAGGATTGAAGTAAAGTGATTAAAGTAAATTGATAGATGATTCCTTCAATACTTTTTGGACTATAAAATCCTAAAACTTTTTTGGTTTCTAATCTGGAAACTTCTGCAAAATTCGGACTTTTAAAGATTCTGATCACATCGGAGTTAGCAAACATCAAAAAAGGAATATTTTGGTATTTTTCCATTTTTAATATATTCAGTTCGGGAGAAGCATACATGGCGGAAAATCTCACATCTATCATTAAGATAGGTTGATCATCTTTATCTTTGGCGACAATGGCAGGATCAAAATCAATTGCTGTGGGTGGTTTAATTATGCTCATGTATTTTTACCTTTAATTTAAGATAATTGACATTTTTATTATAAATCAAATTCACCATATTTAGAAACAAAAATATTTATCTTAATATGAAGATGTTTGAATTTTATTGTTTGAATTTTATTCACATAATTTCTTTTATTTGCTGATTTTTGTTGTTATTAGTCAGCTTTTTTAGACTTGTGCCAAAAACAGCTATTTGATAATTAACCAATTTCTTAAAAATTCTGACTCCCTGAACTCCTGACTCCCTGAACTCCTGAACTCCTAGAACTCCTGACTCCTAGAACTCCTTCTTTCAAAACATTTCTGCAAAATTGCCACAATTGTGCTACCCTAGTATAGTTGTCTAAATTCCGCACATCCGGGGATTCGGGTGTTTCCGCTGTGGAAATACGCCTGGATGGAGGTTTAACCCGAATAGGAGCTATAAAATATGCCAGTCGTTTCTTTGGCTCAGATGATGGAGTCAGGTGTTCACTTTGGGCATCAAACCCGACGTTGGAACCCTAAGATGTCTCCTTACATCTACACTGCTCGCAATGGTGTACACATCATCGACTTGGTGCAAACCGCGCAGTTGATGGATGATGCTTACAACTATATGCGGACACAAGCAGAACAAGGTAAAAAATTCTTGTTTGTGGGTACAAAGCGCCAAGCAGCGGGAATTATTGCTCAAGAAGCTAACCGTTGTGGTTCTCACTACATTAACCAGCGTTGGTTGGGTGGAATGCTCACCAACTGGGCTACCATTAAAACTAGAGCAGAACGTCTAAAAGATTTAGAACGTCGGGAAGAAAATGGCGCATTAGACTTATTGCCTAAGAAAGAAGCGTCAATGCTGCGTCGGGAAATGGCGAAGCTACAAAAATACTTGGGCGGCATTAAAAATATGCGGAAAGTGCCTGACATTGTGGTAATTGTTGACCAACGTCGGGAATATAACGCTGTTCAAGAATGCCAAAAACTGGGTATTCCCATTGTGTCTATGTTAGATACAAACTGTGACCCAGATGTGGTAGATATTCCCATCCCAGCCAATGATGATGCCATCAGATCGATTAAACTGATTGTTGGTAAATTAGCAGATGCTATTTATGAAGGCCGTCATGGTCAGCTGGAAGTAGAAGAAGATTACGAAGATTACGAAGGCGCTGAGGAAGAGTACGACTACGATGAAAGTGAGTACACTGACTCAATGATGAGCGATGACGACGAAGAATAAGGACTAAACAATTTTGGATTTTGGATTTTGGATTTTGGATTTTTTGGGAAAAGCCCGTTGTTTTGGGTGCAACAAATCTCAAATCGTTCATTTCCAATGTCTAAGCTGCATCTGTTTGTGGTGCAGCCAATCGAAAATCTAAAATTGGCAGAGGCTAAATTTAAAATTCATCGCTTTTCTGTACGTAGTTCTCATCAGAGGACTTGCAGCCGTCGGGCAGACGGTGATGCTTGCTGAGGGTAAATTTCTTGGAATTCCTTTGAAGCAAGAATCCCCCGGCTTCTAGCCGTGGGGAATGTCAACAGCCCTGAGTAAGATAGAAATACTCAACACCCGTGAGCGATTATAACTCTAGGTCAAGTTAGGATAGGAATTGAGGCAACATGGCGGAAATATCTGCAAAACTCGTCCAAGAGCTACGCCAAAAAACTGGTGCCGGCATGATGGACTGCAAAAAGGCGCTGAAGGAAAATGATGGCAATATCGACGCAGCTATAGACTGGCTACGTAAAAAAGGCATCGCTTCAGCGGGTAAAAAGAGCGATCGCGTGGCAGCAGAAGGTTTAGTAGACACCTACATTCAACCTGATGGTAAGGTGGGTGTACTGATAGAAGTCAACTGTCAAACTGATTTTGTTGCCCGTAACGACGCTTTTAAAACTTTAGTTAAGAATCTAGCACAACAAGCTGCGACTGCGGATAGTGTTGAGTCTTTGCTGGCTCAACCTTACATTGAAAAGGCAGAAGTAACTGTAGATGAATTTATCAAAGAAAGTATTGCTACCTTGGGTGAAAATATCCAGGTGCGACGCTTTGTAAACTTCTCTCTTGGTGACACACCAGGAGTAGTAGACAGCTACATTCACACTGGTGGTAGAGTAGGTGTGTTACTGCAAGTAATCGCTAAAACAGACGATGCTGCTGGTAACGAAGAGTTTAAAAAATTTGCTAAAAATGCAGCAATGCAAGTTGCCGCTTGCCCCAATGTTGAGTATGTTAGTGTAGACCAAATTCCTGCCGAAACTGTCCAAAAAGAAAAGGACATTGAAATGGGTAAGGAAGACTTGGCGAATAAACCAGAGAACATCAGAGAAAAAATTGTTCAAGGACGGATTGAAAAACGCCTAAAAGAATTAACTTTGTTGGATCAACCTTATATCCGTGATCAAAGCATTTCTGTAGCAGACTTAGTGAAGCAAGTTCAGTCTAAAGTCGGTGAAGACATTACAGTGCATGGCTTTGTGCGATATGTACTGGGTGAAGGCATTGAAAAACAAGAAAGTAACTTTGCTGAAGAAGTAGCTGCTCAAATGGGCGCTAAGTAATAGCACTAAGTAATGGCGCTAAGTAATTTAGTTATGAGTCAGTAGTCAGTAGTTAGTTATTAATAGTATGTTATTAACTGAAGCTGCTGGACTAAAGATTTTTGACTAATGATTAAATCAGTACACAGTAGACAGGTCAGACAGTTTATGGTAAAATGAATGTTGATGACACTGATAACTGATAACTGATATTTGTAAAATCACAGGTCTGGCAAATTTTGCTGACCTGTATTTTATTGACAATTATTATTACAATTGGAGTAATTCAAAACTCTAGATAATCTGGATAATTATTTTCACTGCAAAATACAATTCAGGTGGAGAAAAAAAGGAAGATATGGCCAGAGCAATTGAGCGAATAGAAGAGGATATCACAGCCATAAAACAAGCGATTAGAGCGATCGCCACAGAACTCCACAGCAATTATGTCAATTATTTAACTATCCTGGGTGAAGCTTTACAAAAACAGTTAATTTTGGCAGTTTATCACGTTTGTACTCAAGGATATCCTGATAAATTTCTCAAATTGTCACTGAATCAGCGACAACAATTGCAACAAGGCATTCGTAAATTAGGACAAAAAGGCGCACAACAGTTGCTTGTTTATCTTCAAGGTGGAGATACGGAAGAAGCTGAAGAAACCGAGGAATTTGAGGAAACTGAAGAAATTGAGGAAACTGAGGAAACTGAGGAAACTGAAGACAGTAAAAACGATCCTCAATCGAAAATAGAAAAGCAAAAATATTTAGATCCTTCCAACCCCATAGAAGTGGCACAATGGCATCAAGATTTAGAGGAAGGAATTCAGAATACCCTGAGAAAAGTCTCCCAGGATGCCAATTCTTTAATTCAAAAAGTGGGAATTTTACCGAAAAAACTACCAGAACCGATTTTAGCAGCAGCCGCAGCAGCAGTTTCAGAAGCTTCTGGGGAAGTGATACCGGGTCCGCCTAATCTATTAAATTTAGTAATTGAAATCAGTAGTGACGATGAATCAGAAGATTCTAGCTTGACACAGCTGATAACCCTGAACTTGCGACTAGGAGACATTGAATTTGCTGATAACACACTCTTGTCAGCACGCAAACAAATTCGTAATATTTTACTGCAACTGAATAAATTAGGAAAAGAATATCAAAAGAAACACAGAGAATTGAAAATTGCGGAAGCGGAAGCGGCTTGGCGTGCGAGTTGGTTTGAGGACTAACTTATAGGTGACTGGTGACTGGTGACTGGTGATTGGGTAGAATTAACTAACAACTAATGACTAATGACTAACAACTAACAACTAATGACTAACAACTAATGACTAACAACTAATGACTAATGACTAATGACTAATGATACTCCCGATTGGATAAGATTGGATAAAGCCTTGGCGGTAGAGGCTGAAAATGGGTTTGTAGATTTGATGGGTAGACAATATCGCTTCAGTGAATTTCTCAGTTTAACCTTTGGGAAGTTTCCTCAAAGTTTACCAGCAAAAGAGCGATCGCGCTGGCATCATATCGCCTTTCAATTTGCTGAATATCCAGATTTAGCAGTAGAAATTAGACAGCAGTTAGTTGCTGAAGTTAAAACCTATCTTTATCAATTACAACAACAATTAGAATCGGGTGAACAGCAACATCAAGACATAAAAAAACAAGAAATCAAAAAACAGGAAATTAAAACCCAGGAAATTAAAACCCAGGAAAAAAATTATTCAACAAAAACAGTTAAAACAACTCCTATTGTGACTGAAACCAGTCGGAGACTAGCGCCAAAAATTGAGCAAAAACTCAGCGATTTACCAGAAATTGGCATCAAGAGAGCAGAAAATTTATCTCGTTTAGATTTATCAACAGTGAGAGATTTACTGTTTTATTATCCTCGTGATTATATTGATTATGCTCGTCAAGTTAACATTCAAGAATTACAAGGAGGTGAAACAGTAACTATCATCGCCGAAGTTAAGCGTTGTAATTGTTTTACCAGTCCTAAAAATCAAAAGTTATCAATTTTAGAACTATTATTAAAAGATAAAAGTGGACAAATAAAAGTTAGTAGATTTTATGCCGGTGCTAGATTTAGTAGTCGTGGTTGGCAAGAAAGTTTAAAACGACGTTATGCTGTGGGTAGTGTGGTGGCTGCTTGTGGTTTAGTGAAAGCCAGTAAATATGGTTTAACCTTAGATAATCCCGAAATAGAAGTATTAGCAAATCCTGGTGATGCGATAGAATCTTTTACTATTGGGCGGGTTGTACCGATTTATGGTTTAACGGAAGGAGTTGTTGCAAATACCGTCAGACAAGCGGTAATGGCAGCTTTACCTGCGGCAGCAAATTTAAAAGATCCCTTACCAGTTGGTTTAAGAAAAAAATATGAATTAATGGAATTAAAAGATGCAATTCCTAATATTCATTTTCCTAAAGATAGTGATACTTTAAAATATGCTCGTCGGCGTTTAGTATTTGATGAATTTTTCTATTTACAACTGGGTTTATTACAACGTCAGAAACAAGCCAAGGCAATTCAAACAAGTGCGATTTTAGCACCAAAAGGCAAATTATTAGAACAATTTAACGAGATTTTACCTTTTAAATTTACTAATGCTCAACAAAGAGTTATTAACGATATTCTCAATGATTTACAAAAACCTACACCCATGAATCGTTTAGTTCAAGGTGATGTAGGTTCGGGTAAAACTGTGGTAGCTGTGGTGGCGATTTTAGCAGCAATTCAATCTGGTTATCAAGCAGCTTTGATGGCTCCCACTGAAGTATTAGCAGAACAACATTATAGAAAGTTAGTTAGTTGGTTTAACCTGTTACATTTACCAGTTGAATTATTAACAGGTTCAACAAAAACAGCAAAAAGAAGAGAAATTCATTCTCAGTTAGAAACAGGTGAATTACCTCTTTTAGTGGGAACTCATGCGTTAATTCAAGATAAGGTAAATTTTCAACGTTTGGGTTTAGTTGTCATTGATGAACAGCATCGTTTTGGGGTAGAACAAAGGGCAAAATTACAGCAAAAAGGTGAACAACCCCACGTTTTAACCATGACTGCAACTCCTATTCCTAGAACATTAGCTTTAACAGTTCATGGTGATTTAGATGTGAGTCAAATTGATGAATTACCACCAGGAAGACAAGCAATTAAAACATCTTTGTTAACTGGTCAACAAAGACCCCAAGCTTATGATTTAATAAGAAGAGAAATTGCCCAAGGTAGGCAGATTTATGTAGTTTTGCCTTTGGTGGAAGAGTCGGAAAAATTAGATTTGCGTTCTGCAATAGATGAACATCAAAAATTACAAGAAAGCGTTTTTCCTGAGTTTCAAGTGGGGTTATTGCATGGAAGAATGACTTCCGCAGAAAAAGAGGAAGCTATTAATAAATTCCGGGATAATGAAACTCAGATTTTAGTTTCTACTACGGTGGTAGAGGTGGGTGTGGATGTTCCTAACGCGACGGTGATGTTAATTGAACACGCGGAAAGATTTGGGTTATCACAGTTACACCAATTACGGGGGCGTGTGGGACGGGGTGCAGCGCAGTCCTATTGTTTGTTGATGAGTAGTTCCAGAAGTCCTGATGCACAACAACGGTTGATGGTGCTGGTACAGTCTCAGGATGGGTTTTTTATCTCGGAAATGGATATGCGTTTTCGTGGTCCTGGGGAAGTGATGGGGACTAGACAATCTGGAGTAGCGGATTTTACTTTGGCTAGTTTGGTAGAAGATGAGGATGTGTTGCTGTTAGCGCGACAAGCAGCAGAGAAGGTGATTGATATGGATGCGAGTTTAGCGCGTTGGACTCTGATGCGGGATGAGTTGCAGTATAGGTATACGCGGTTAATGGGGGGAGCAATTTTGACTTAGAATAATTGAGGAAATTCTTTAATTACAGGAAATCAAAATAACTTAATGGCAAAAATACCTTTTACAGACAAGGAAATGGAGAAAGCTTGGCTGAGAAATATATCTGCTTATTACAAAACACCTCAACCTCATACCAATGCCCATCGGTTATTATTATTTTATGCCGTCGAATGTGGTCTTAAAGCAATTTTCATGAAAAAAAAGCGTTGTCCTCGCACTGATTTGGATTTATGCCAAGAAATTATTGAATGCGGACATAATATCAATGATATGTTAGATTGTGTAGAAGCACAAGGCGACTTAAAACTACCTGAAATACGGATAGAGGATATACCCGATAAAAGGAATAATAAAAAGAATAAACAAGAAAAGAGAAGATTAGATAGTGGACAAATTAACCAAATATGGAGATATGGCGCAAATATTATTGGTATAATTACTAAAAAAGAAGAAAAACCACAAACCGATGAATATATAGAAAATAAACTGTTAGAAATATCAAAATGGATTGCAAAGAAAATTGACAAATTATGAATGAACTAAAAAAAATAAAATTATTTACTTGGCTCGATGTCATAAGAATTATTCGTCAAAAAACCAGCTACGGTACTAATCTACCAGAAGGAATATTAAAAATACGTTGTTACTCGGATAGCTTGGAAATATATCTTTCCACAGAAGAAGATCAAGATACAGTTATTCATCATTTAAAGAATTGGTTTAAAGACTGGTATCAAAAAGAAGAATCCTTGATTTTTATAGATATTGGAGATGCAACATTACCTGTAGAATTTATCATTGGTGAAGAACCTTATATAACTGATGTTGAAATTCGTCCTTTTTGGGAAGAAATTGCATATTTGAAAAGTGAATCAGAAACAGAAAATGCCATTCAGCAGGTTGTTAAACTGCCAGCAATGTCCCCTAATAACTGTAATTTAATAGCCTTCTATTCTTTTAAAGGTGGTGTGGGGAGAACTTTAAATTTAGCAGCGCATCTTTTCGCTTTACTAGATAGAGCTAAAGAGTTAAATCAACCGATCAAAATACTTGTGATAGATGCTGATTTAGAAGCTCCTGGCCTTACATATTGGAATGCTTCGGAAAGCCAAAAACCAGAAGTTTCATTTATTAATTTTTTAGAGGTTTATCATTATTCACCGATTGATAGAGAAGAAGCTCTGTCATTATTTGCCAAAGAGGTAAAAAAATCAGCTAAAAATGAAGGACAATCTAGTATATATTTCCTACCAGCATTTCTTAAAGACGAAGACTTATTAGATACTCCTATTTTACCTGAACATTTGGTAAGAGGTATAGATGGAGTTTGGGAATATGGGAATGCTCTTTATAGTTTAGGTGCAATTTTGGCAGTAGATTATATTTTTATTGATTTGAGAGCAGGTTTAAGTGAAATCTCAAGTCCGATAATTTTTGATCCTCGAATACAGCGTTTTTTGGTGACAACTATTAATGATCAATCTATTCAAGGTACAAGTCTGGTTTTAAAACAAATTGGTAAAGTTGCACCACCAGAAGCAGAAGTTAAAAATAAAACATACTATGATCCAACTATAATTATTAGTATGTTAAAAGAAGAATTTAAAGAATTACCAAATTTTAACAATGCTGTGACAGACTTAGTTTATGCTTATGGGCAAGATAAAGATGATAAATTATCAAATGAGAAAAGACTAGAAATTAAAGAAGCCTATTTTGCTGAGGAACTATTGTATATCAATAATTGGGATGATGCAAGATCAAAGTTAGAGGAACTACGGTAAGAGAAAATGCTCTAAATTGGGCAAATCAGCAATTAGTCATTGAGGATCAAGAAATTACGGAAAATATAGAAGAAATAAAATCACGTCAAAAACAAGAAGTAACCAAACTAAGAGATTTATGTCAAAAGTATGAATATGCTGAATCGGGAGAAGGGGAAGATTTACTAATCACAGAACCTTGGCAAAATTTGGCAACTAATTTTCAAGATGAATTACCTCATGTAATATCAATTGGAGCAAAAGGAGCAGGAAAAACATTTAATTATATTCAGCTTGCACGGTTTAAATATTGGGAAAAGTTTATTAATACAATTAGTAAACTTTCTCATGAAATAATTAATGAAACTGTTACTCAAACACATATTTTTCCTTTTTTGGAATCACGTACACTCAAAGAAAATGCTAATACTGTCATCAGTGAAGCTAGAAATGAGACAAGAATAGCATTAGATAATCATGTTCCTGAATTTAAACATTCCGAATATGTAGATAGGATCAAGAACACACTAGATATTGAAGATTGGAATGAACCACGATGGACTCAATTCTGGGTTGGTGAAATTGCCAAATCAATTGGCATGAGTGAAAATATAGATAATCCTCATACTTTGAGTAATATAAATCAATATTTAAGAAATAAAGAATTAAAAATTATCTTTTTGTTTGATGGATTAGAAGATATTTTCTCTGATATTGCTGCTAATGAAAAACAGCGTATAGCTTTAAAAGCGTTGATTGATGATTTACCGAAGAAATTATCAGAAATTAGGCAATCTCACCTGGGTATAATCATTTTCTTGCGTCGTGATTTTCTCAGATATACAATTACTCAAAACTTAGGACAATTTGAAAATCTTTACCGTTCCTATGATTTATATTGGAATCACGAATCTTTCTTGAGGTTAGCTTATTGGATTTGTAGTGAATCTAATGTTATTGGGGCAGAAAAAGGCAATATTTATAGTATAACTAAAGAAAATCTGATTACTGAATTAGAAAATTTATGGGGTAAAACTCTGGGTACTGAAAAATCTAAAGAAGCATATACAGCTTCTTGGGTATTTGCAGCTTTAACTGATTTTAAGGGTAAACTTCAGGCGAGAGATATTGTGCGCTTTTTGCATTATGCAGCTAAGATTACATTAGATAATGCTAAAGATGTAAACTTTGAAAAGTGGTATACAAATCGACTATTACCTCCTCAAGCTATTCGCCGAGCTTTAAAACCATGTAGTGAAGAAAAGGTGAGAGAAGCTACAGAAGAATATCCAGCTTTTAAAAAATGGGTAGATGAACAACTTCCTCCTGCTTCTGAAAGAAAAATACCTTTTGCTGTCGAGCAGTTCAACATGGATCAGCAAACTGTAAGAATGTTAGAAGAAATGGGGGTAATTTATGAAGATAAAGAAAAAGAGGAAATAGCGCGATTTTATATGCCGGAAATTTTTCGAGAAGGTTTAGGTTTTTCTGGTCAAGGTGCAAGACCTCGAATAGTAGCATTAAAGCGTAGGGTACTAGGGAAAGGCATTTTGTAATATTTGTCTGTTCGGCTGACGCTCACGGCGAAGCCTGTCACCTGTCACCTACTCACTAAACTCCATCGTCTCGATAAACTCTAAAATATTCTGTTTAATATCCTCTGCTTCATCCAAAATAGGACCGGGACTATCACCATTGAAAAATGTCCGCTGACTGCTAACTATATACAAGAAGTCACCATTGATGAAAGCTAACAAACCCCGATAAGCATCTAATCTAATGGCATTGCCGTTAGTTTCTTGTTTGGAAATTGTTGAGCCTTTGGGCATATCAACTAATACATAATAATAACCTTTTAAGGTATCTTGTAAATATTCTGTATACTTGATTTCTGCACCTGGGACATTAACAAAAATGGCTTGTGGTAAATATTTTTCGATTAAAATAGAGTGGAGATATGTTTCCTGTCCCTGAGATTCCATTGTTGCTAAATGTTCGGTTGGAAGAGGATAATAATCAATTCTCAGTAAAGTTCCAACATCATCAGAAAAGCTAACTATTCCTTCTTGACTTTGAATTTTTCCTCCCTGTTCTGGGGTAACTGGTATGGGAACAATAAAATTACCCAAAGGTGATTGATATATTTCTTGCCCAAATTCATCTAATAATATTGTTTCCTGTTCTATGTCTACATATTCTTCTTGATATTCTGCTTCTTCTATTGCAGCTATGATTTCTTTGATCATTTCTTCTGCTTCTATATCTTCTAGTTCTAAGGCTTGTTGTAGTTGTTTGATGTACGGCTGTTTTGGTGTGGGAATAGTTAGGGTTTCGTCGTCTAAAAGCAATACTACCCCAGCAGCAAAGGCATCTAATACTATTTCATCTACAAGGCTGGCGTTGGCGGTGTTAAATAATGCCCCTAGTCCTTCATCTTGGGCGATCGCTACCAGTCTATCAACTATTTCTAGCATTTCCTCGGCTGAGTATTCATTAAAAACCTCAAATTCCCAGAGAATACCTGCTAAACTTTCTGCATCTAAGTCTTCAATGGAAGAATCAACTATTCCGGTAATTACACCTATAGCTGCTACCGCTTCTTCTGGACTCAATGATTCTTGTGAGATTTTTTTTGACTGAAATATTTTATCATACTTGGTCATAATAGCTCCATCAATACTCTTTTAGTAATAACCGATGTCTCAAAGTAACAATTGTTAGTTTAGCAAGGACATAAGCCTTGTCTAGATTTTATCTAGTATTTTGGTAATCTATGTAATCAGTAAAGGATACCAAAAACCAGTCGCCACTTTTCCTGATTACTGTTTTTTCCGTATAGATCAGGTTTCTGACTCTGATTTTTGAGTTTCATTCATACACAAACCTATGTAACCTTATTTACTCGGTTGAGTAATACGTTCCTCTATATCTTCCAAGGTGCGTAACAATAGACGTTTTGCTTGTAACTGCCAACCCCATTTTTGGATTCTAAAAGCTGCTACAGTCCCCACTATGGCTGCTAATAAACCGATAGGTTGATTCAGAGAAATTCCTAATAATAAACCCAAGCCAGCAATACCCCAAAATGGTAAGGCTGCGGCTTGTCTTTGTTCCTCTACTATTTCTGCAATTTTACTAGATTGCATTGTAGCTAATAATTCCGATTTCATTTGCCGTTGTTGTACTAGTGATAAGGATAAACTTATCTTCCTGCGTAGTTTTTCTATCTTCCTGGCATCAGTGCTGTACTCGGTTAGTTCATCTTCTGCCATTTTCAAGAATTTTTCTAATTGTGACATGGTGCATCTATCCGCTGTTTTATGTACAGTTATTATCTCTAATAATTGTTCATTTTTCTTGACTATACTTTACAAGGTCATAATTTGAGTTTTTTCAAAAGTCTGAAATTTCAGGGTGAGTACATTGGTGACAAGTTAAGCCTGAAAGAATTTTGTCAAGAGGAGAGGCTTTTGGGGGATGATGGAAAAAGAATTGGTCAGTCCCACGGTTGACATATCACCTTAAGTTGTGCAATAGATGAGTTGTATAAATACCTTTTTAACAGAATCAAGGTCAAATATATGACTACCATACCTGGCACAAATGGAAATGACTATTTAGTGGGAACACCTGCAAATGACTTCATCTACGGCTACGGTGGCAACGATACCCTCATTGGTGGTGATGGCAATGACATTCTTGATGGTGGTAATGGCAACGATACCCTCATTGGTGGTAATGGCAACGATACCCTCATTGGTGGTAATGGCAATGACATTCTTGATGGTGGTTTAGGTGCTGATACCCTGATTGGTGGTGATGGCAGTGACACATACTATGTAGATAATGCAGGTGATGTAGTTACGGAAAACTTTAACGATGCTTTAGGTGGTGTTGATACAGTATTCTCCTCGGTAAACTTCACCTTGGGATTTGGACTAGAAAACCTGGCATTAACTGGTTTTGGTAATATTAATGGTACAGGTAATGGCAATAATAATGTGATCATTGGTAACAGTGCCAATAACATTCTTACGGGTGGCTTAGGTGCTGATACCCTGATTGGTGGTGATGGCAGTGACACATACTATGTAGATAATGCAGGTGATGTAGTTACGGAAAACTTTAACGATGCTTTAGGTGGTGTTGATACAGTATTTTCCTCGGTAAACTTCACCTTGGGATTTGGACTAGAAAACCTGACATTAACTGGTACTGGTAATATTAATGGTACAGGGAATAGCAATAATAATGTGATCA
>NZ_JAQMTI010000204.1:0-4091 GCF_028329225.1 Sphaerospermopsis kisseleviana CS-549
GATTTTCCTGGTGTCTATGGCGCGGTGGAACCACACTGATCCCTTCCCGAACTCAGAGGTGAAACGCTGCTGCGGCGACGATAGTTGAGGGGTTGCCCTCTGTCACAATAGCTCGATGCCAGGTTTAATATTTAACAACAATTTAACAACAATGCCTCCTCTATTTATTTAGAGGGGGTTTTGGATATTTTGTACTTGACCTTCAGAAAGAAGTAAACTAGGCTAGGGATAATTAGTTTAAAAATGGTGCAGTTAGTGTTAATTCACCTTACATAGAACTGGGTATGTAGAAATTTACTAAGAAAATTTACATCAAATTTACTAATAATTAGTGGCAATAGTTATTAGATACTGCCACTAGAAATGATTATTAATAGTATGAAATTCGTTATTGCATTTGCTTGTCCAGGAAGTTTCAAGAACTAGGAAATTAAGGATCTTCTGGAAATACCCATTTTGGAGGTTCCATCATTTTTTTCCGCAGTCGTTCTTCAGCTATCTCCAGCATTTTATCCAACGAAGTCTCTTCAATAAACTTGGAAGTTGCTTCTCTAAACTCAATATTGGGACATTTATCGCCTAAAACGCAACCGTTAACGCAAGCTTCAGCGCAGTTAATTGTCTGCTCCACAGTAAATTCCTCTCTCAAGTACGGCGTTATTAACCTTTAGATAAATATTACTATTAAGTTTGTATGGTTATCAGAAGTTATTCTTGGTGCTACCTATTACCTGTTATCTAAACTCCTATGTCAGAATTATTAACTCATACTGGAACGATCGCGGCGATCGCTACTGCTGTTGTCCCCCAACAAGGTAGTGTAGGTATTGTGCGGGTTTCTGGTGATCATGCAATGGCGATCGCCAAAACTCTATTTTTAGCACCGGGAAAACAAGCGTGGGAAAGTCACCGCATCCTTTATGGTTTTATCCGTCAACCCCAAACCAAGCAAGTAATTGATGAAGCTTTATTATTAATAATGAAAGCACCCCGTTCTTTCACCCGTGAAGATGTGGTAGAGTTTCATTGTCACGGGGGAATTATGGCAGTGCAACAAGTATTGCAATTATGTTTAGAAAATGGTGCAAGGTTAGCGCAACCGGGGGAATTTACGTTAAGGGCTTTTTTAAATGGTAGATTAGATTTAACCCAAGCTGAAAGTATTGCAGATTTAGTTGGTGCAAAATCTCCCCAAGCTGCACAAACAGCATTAGCAGGTTTACGGGGTAAATTAGCGCAACCGATTAGAAATTTACGCTCTCAATGTTTAGATATTTTAGCAGAAATTGAAGCGAGAATTGATTTTGAAGAAGATTTACCGCCTTTAGATGAACAAAGAATTATTCATGAAATTGATAGAATTAGTTTAGAAATAAATAAATTATTAGCCACAAAAGATCAAGGTGAATTATTAAGAACTGGGTTAAAAGTTGCCATTGTTGGCCGTCCGAATGTGGGAAAATCAAGTTTATTAAATGCTTGGAGTCAGAGCGATCGCGCTATTGTCACCGACTTACCTGGTACAACCCGTGATGTGGTAGAATCTCAGTTAGTTGTAGGGGGAATACCTGTACAAGTTTTGGATACTGCGGGTATTAGGGAAACAGTAGATCAGGTTGAGAAAATAGGAGTTGAGCGATCGCGTCAAGCTGCGAATAATGCAGATTTAGTGTTATTTACTATTGATGGTTCTGTGGGTTGGACCGATGCAGATCAAGAAATTTATGAACAGGTAAAACATCGTCCTTTGATTTTAGTAATTAATAAAATTGACCTCATTTCCGAAGCAGAAAAACAAACTCTGAAATCTAAAATCCAAAATGTAAAAGCTAAAATTGAAACTGCTGCTGCGAAAAATCAGGGTATTGATGATTTAGAAACAGCGATTTTGGAAAGTGTGGAAGTTGGAAATGTGGAAGCTGCTAATCTGGATTTAGCTATTAATCAAAGACAAGCAGCAGCATTAACAAAAGCAAAGATTGATTTAGCACAGGTGCAAGAAACTATTAAAAATCAATTACCTTTAGATTTTTGGACTATTGATTTACGAGGTGCGATTTATGCGTTGGGAGAAATTACGGGTGAAGAGGTGACGGAATCAGTTTTAGATCGGATTTTTAGTAGGTTTTGTATTGGTAAATAAGTTTTGACAAATACAACTTTCATCACCAACAAACAATCTAAAAATTACTATCCTGTTCATCCTTTAATCCTGGTTATCCTGATTCAGACAAAGAATATATTAAACTTCTATTCATTTAGCCAACTAAAAAGTTGACCTACAGTGAGATTAAAAGACTCTGCAAAAGCTGGAACAGGTAAAGTATCTGTTTCTAATTCAAATAATAGAATACGTTGATCAGCAAAATAGACAAAAATTAATTTTTCTTCAGGGTCAATTAACCAACCCATTTGAGTCCCATATTGAAGACAATGAAGAATATTTCTAACTACTTTAGTTTGACTTTGTTCAGGAGAAAGTATTTCAATTGTCCAGTCAGGAGGGATAGTAAAAGTATTAGCAACTTCACCATTTTCATCGCGGGGAATGCGTTCCCAAGTGAAGACGGCAATATCTGGTACAATGGATCTACCGCCAAAGGTACAGCGTAATTCAGAGTATGCGCGGGCGATATGCTGGGGTTTTAGTGCTAGGTTAATATTAGAACCGAGGTCAAGCTGAACTGTGCTATGTTTTCCTTGGGGCATGGGTTTTTGAATGATTTCACCGTTAATAAATTCGCTTGCTGGTTTTGTTTCTGGTAATTTGAGAAATTCATCAAGGGTTAGGGGTTTAATAGGGGTTTGAACCATTATCATTTCGGGTGATGTGGATTATCAATATTGTATCTTATTTTATTTGATGATTTTTTGTGAGGATGTTGAGGATTTTTCAGAATGTTTTGTGATGATTGTCTTTAAATAATTTAAACTATCTAAAAATTACCATCCTGTACATCCTTTAATCCTGAGTATCCTAATTCTGACAATCAAAATGGTGCGTTACGTCATGTATTTGATTTGTGTATTTTATCATCTTTTTACACTCCTAACGCACCCTACAAAGTTATGGTAACATCTCTAAAATAGTCGCCATTGGTAAATAAAGTTTTAGTGGTTGACTAGAAAAGGGGATAAACTGATGATATTCATAAAATGCCTTAGCTTGATCATTTTTAGCATCCACTACAACTGCCATAGAAGCTACTTCATTATTCTTACTTCTTGCTAAAGCGTCAAATAATAAAAAAGTACCTAATCCCTGATTTTGATAATTTTTATCAATAGCTAATCTTCCTAATAATGTAGCTGGAAGTAAGGGATATTTAGGCAATTTTCTGATGAGAAAATCAGGTAAATCAGTTAATTGAATAGCAGTTGCAGCTAATGTATAATAACCAGCAATATGTTGTTTTTCTGAATCATATAAAACAAATACTGCTGTCAAAAATCGCCGTACATCCTGTTTAGCTTGCTTTTTTAAATAATAGTCAAGTGCTTCTATTCCACAGGAAAAATCATCTCGGTTATGTTGAGCAGAAATAGGCTCAATGATATAATTAAAGTTAGGAATAGTCATTTTAATTCTGTTGCTTTTTTATACTCAGCCGCAGCTTTCATCATCCGTGCATTAGGTGTTGGAGGATGCAGTAGTGATTCTACAAAAGATTGAGAATCTTCTAAACTCAATTTAATCTGATTATGTTCTGATATTACTTTACGAGCGTGGGATTGTGCGCTTCTAATGACAAAATCAGTTAAAGTTGTTCCTTCAATTTCCGCAGCAATTTGTAATAGTTCTTTCTGTTCAGAAGTTAATCGTGCTTCTAAACGTTCTTTTTTAGATAATGATGATTTTCCAGTATTTAGCATAAATTTTATGGATCTCAACTTTTTTCTATTGTACGTCTAATTTCCGTACTTTGACATTTTTTGATAAATTACCAGATTTAACCCACATTCCGCACTTCGCTTTGTAATACATGAAAATTAAGAAAATTGGGGTTAATGGTGGTTGAATAGCGATCGACGAAGGGCTATAATTCATACGTTTAAATATTGAATAATATCAACATTTTTTGTAAAATTTA